>JBIKQY010000253.1:0-4477 GCA_044349465.1 Limnohabitans sp.
ATTCCTTTCTTGTTTGGTGTGCTCTATCACATCTTCAAGAACGGCTGGGAAGACAAAAAATACATCAACGACCGCGTCTACGGCATGGACGCGATCAAGACCGAAGTGCTGGCCAAGTGGACCCCCGACAAGGTGGAAGAGGCCTGCGGCGTCAAAGAAGAGCAAGTCTTCAAGATCGCCAAGATGCTGCACGACAACAACCCCGGCACCATTGTCTGGTGCATGGGCCAGACCCAGCACACCATCGGCAACGCCATTGTGCGTGCTTCTTGCATCTTGCAATTGGCATTGGGCAACGTCGGCAAGACCGGCGGCGGCACCAATATTTTCCGTGGCCACGACAACGTCCAGGGCGCGACCGACGTGGGCCCTAACCCCGATTCATTGCCCGGTTACTACGGCTTGGCTGAAGGCTCTTGGAAGCACTTTGCCAGCACTTGGGGCGTGGATTTCGAGTGGATCAAAAAGCAGTTTGCCTCGCCTGCCATGATGGGCAAGAACGGTATCACCGTGTCCCGCTGGATCGACGGTGTGCTGGAGAACAACGAGCTGATCGACCAAGACAGCAACCTGCGCGGCGTGTTCTATTGGGGCCATGCCCCCAACTCGCAAACCCGTGGTTTGGACATGAAGCGCGCCATGGACAAGCTGGACTTGTTGGTGGTGGTCGACCCGTACCCATCGGCCACAGCGGCCATGGCCGCCATGCCCGGCAAAGCCGAAGACCTGAACCCCAACCGCGCGGTGTACCTGTTGCCCGCCGCGACCCAGTTCGAAACCAGCGGTTCTTGCACCGCCTCCAACCGCTCCATCCAGTGGCGCGAGAAGGTGATCGAGCCCTTGTGGGAGAGCCGCTCGGACCACATGATCATGCACCAGCTGGCAGAGAAATTGGGCTTTGCCAAAGAGCTGTCCAAAAACTACAAGATGCAAAAAGTCGGCGGCATGGACGAGCCTGTGCCCGAGGACATCCTGCGCGAGATCAACAAGTGCGTCTGGACCATTGGCTACACCGGCCAAAGCCCAGAGCGCCTGAAGGCCCACATGAAGAATATGAACGTGTTCGATGTGAAGACGCTCAAGGCCAAAGGCGGCAAGGACAAGGAAACCGGCTACGACTTCACCGGTGATTACTTCGGTCTGCCATGGCCTTGCTACGGCACGCCCGAAATGAAGCACCCGGGCTCGCCCAACCTGTATGACACCTCCAAGCACGTCATGGATGGTGGCGGTAATTTCCGCGCCAACTTTGGTGTGGAGCGCGAAGGCAAGAGCCTGCTGGCCGAAGACGGTTCGCACTCGATGGGCGCGGACATCACCACCGGTTACCCGGAACTCGACCACATCTTGCTCAAGAAACTGGGCTGGTGGGACGAGCTGAGCGAGGCTGAAAAAGCCAAAGCCGAAGGCAAAAACTGGAAGACGGATTCGTCGGGCGGCATGATCCGTGTGTTCATGAAAAACCACGGTTGCCACCCCTTTGGCAACGCCAAGGCGCGCGCCGTGGTCTGGAACTTCCCAGACCCCATCCCGCAGCACCGCGAGCCTTTGTACGGCACCCGTCCGGACTTGATGGCCAAGTACCCCACACACGACGACCGCAAGGCTTTCTGGCGTCTGCCTACCTTGTTCAAGACCGTGCAGGACAAGAACATCGCCGACAAGGTGCACGAGAAGTACCCGCTCATCCTGACCTCTGGCCGTTTGGTCGAGTACGAGGGGGGGGGCGAGGAAACCCGCGCCAACCCTTGGCTGGCCGAGTTGCAGCAAGAGGCCTATGTCGAAATCCATCCCAAGACGGCAGCAGACCGGGGCATCCGCAACGGCGACCGCGTCTGGTTGACCGGTGCCACCGGCGCTCGACTGGACGTGCAGGCCCTGGTGACCGAGCGTGTGGACACCGCCACGGTGTGGATGCCTTTCCACTTCTCTGGTCGTTGGCAAGGTGCCGACATGTTGGCGCATTACCCCAAGGGTGCCGCGCCCATTGTGCGCGGCGAGGCGGTCAACACCGCCACCACCTACGGTTATGACAGCGTCACCATGATGCAAGAGTCCAAGACCACCATCTGCAACATCGAAAAAGCCTAAGCGCCCCAGGAGAACACGATGGCACGAATGAAATTTATTTGCGATGCAGAGCGCTGCATCGAATGCAACGGCTGCGTCACCGCTTGCAAAAACGAACACGAAGTCCCGTGGGGCGTGAACCGCCGCCGCGTGGTCACCCTGAACGATGGCGTACCGGGTGAGAAGTCGATCTCGGTGGCTTGCATGCACTGCTCGGATGCACCTTGCATGGCCGTTTGCCCCGTTAATTGCTTTTACAAAACCGAAGAAGGCGTTGTACTGCACGACAAGGACATCTGCATTGGCTGTGGATACTGCTCCTATGCCTGCCCGTTTGGCGCGCCTCAATTCCCCTCCAGTGGCACCTTTGGCTTGCGCGGCAAGATGGACAAGTGCACGTTCTGTGCGGGCGGCCCAGAAGAGCATGGCAGCCAAGCTGAATTCGAAAAATACGGCCGCAACCGCCTGGCCGAGGGCAAGCTGCCCGCTTGTGCAGAAATGTGCTCAACCAAAGCTTTGCTGGCGGGTGACGGCGATGTGGTCGCCGACATTCTGCGCGGTCGTGTGCTGGCCCGAGGCAAAGGCGCCGAAGTTTGGGGCTGGGGCACGGCTTACGGCAACCAAGCCAAACCAGGAGCCTGAGCATGAAAAAAACCATCTTCATCATCGGGTTCGCGGCTTTGCTGGTGGCGTGCGGCGAAACCTCGCAAGACAAGCCGGGTGTGCGTTCTGACAAGCCCGTGCAAAGCGGCACCGGTGTGGCGGTTTACACCGCCCCGGGCTGGAAAGCCGGCGACAAAGACGGTTGGGCCAACCAACTCAAGGCGCGTGCCAGTTATGGTCAAGATGACCACGCTCGTGCGCCCAAGTGAGCCACAAGGAGAAGTTCATGCGTCGCTTCTTACTGAGCATCGGTCTGGCCCTGTGGACCTTGGGCGCTGTGGCCCAAACGCAGGCCCCGGCATCTGCGGCCCCACCCGCTGCACCTGCCGCCGCAGCTGACAACAGCTTGGGCGTCAAAAGCGCCAACATCTTCCAGATCGCACCGGGTGCCGACGCCGATCCAAAGTACAAGGACCAGACCAACGCCGAGCGTGGTCAAGTTCAGCCCGGTAACAACGCGCCCATGTGGCGTGCGGTGGGGCAGGGCGTGACCGGCTACACCAGCTTGCCCAAAAGCCAAGCACCTGAAGCGGGCAACCTGATCCAGCCTTTTGTGCAGTACCCCGGTTCGCGCTTGGCTTCGGCGGGCGAGTCCTGGCGTCAGGTGCGCAACAACATCATCATTCCTTATGGCGCAGCTTTGTTGCTGATCGCTGTGGGCGCGATGGCTTTGTTTTACTTCTCCAAAGGCACCATCGAATTGCACGGTCAGGAAACCGGCCGCAAGATCGAGCGCTTCACGCCCTTTGAGCGCTCGGCCCACTGGGCCAACGCCATTGCTTTCGTTTCGCTGGCCATCTCGGGCATCGTCATCGCCTACGGCAAATACTTCTTGCTGCCCATCATGGGTCCCACTTTGTTTGGCTGGTTGAGCTTCGCCCTGAAAAACCTGCACAACTTTGCAGGCCCCTTGTTTGCGGTGTCTTTGGTGGTGGTCTTCATCACCTTTGTCAAAGACAACCTGCCCAGCAAGGACGATGTGGTCTGGATGCTCAAAGGCGGCGGTTTGTTCTCGGGTACTGAAGTGCCTTCCCACCGATTCAATGCGGGCGAAAAAGTGGTGTTCTGGGGCGGCGTGCTGCTCTTGGGTGCGATCGTGGTCGGCTCAGGCCTGGTGCTGGACATGCTGATCCCCGGTCTCATTTACGAACGCGGCACCATGCAAATCGCCAGCATGATCCACGGCGTGGCGGCCTTGTTCATGATGGCCATGTTCATCGGCCACATCTACATGGGCACCATTGGCATGCGTGGTGCTTACAAAGCCATGCGCACGGGCTATGTGGACGAAACCTGGGCCAAGGAGCACCATGAGTTGTGGTACGACGATGTGAAGTCGGGCAAGATTCCTGCTCACCGCTCTGCACCCTCGAACGCCTCCACCACTTCGAACACTTCCACCGCTTCGGCTTGAGCCTGGAGAACTCTGATGAAAAAATCCCTGTTTGTTTTGTCCGCCCTGGCCATCTGCTTCAGCGCTGCTGCCAAACTGCCTGCGCTCAGCGATGAGGCCAAAGCCAAAGCCGCCGAAGCCGCTGCCAAAACCGCGCACGGCAACAAAGTGGCCGACTTCCAGCTGTGCAAGTCTCGCGAAAAAGTGGCTGCCCACTATTACAAAACCAACGGCAAGGGCAAAGCTGCGCCCACGGCCACGCCCGCGTGTGTGGACCCTGGTGCTTACAAGCCCGCAGAAACAGCCGCTGCAACTCCGGCCGCTGCACCTGCACCAGCGGCAGCCAAGCCT
>JBIKQY010000254.1:0-4474 GCA_044349465.1 Limnohabitans sp.
GTCGTCATTTTCTGCAGACCGGCTCCGCTTTGGGTGCCATGGGATTGGTTTCGGGCTGCGCCACCGTGGGCGGCGGCAGCGGCCCCAAGGTGGTGGTCATAGGCGGGGGCTACTCCGGTGCCACGGCCGCCAAATACCTGCGCATGTGGTCTGAGCACAAGATCCAAGTCACGCTGGTCGAGCCCAGCGATGCCTTCATCTCCTGCCCCATCTCCAACTTGGTGATCGGTGGCAGCAAGACGATTGCCGACATCACCACCCCCTATGACAACCTGACCAAGCGTCATGGTGTCAAGATCATCAAGGACCGCGTCAATACCATCGATGCCGACAAGCGCATCGTCAAACTGGCCGGTGGCACTGAGCTGAGCTACGACCGCCTGATCGTCTCGCCCGGTGTGGACTTCATGTGGGAAACCCTGCCCGGCATGAACAAAGCCGATGCCAAAGACAAAATCATGCACGCTTGGAAAGCTGGCGCACAAACCCTCACCCTGCGCAAGCAACTCGAAGCTATGCCCGACGGCGGCGTGTTCGCCATGTCCATTCCGCTGGCCCCTTACCGCTGCCCCCCCGGCCCTTACGAGCGCGCTTGCCAAGTGGCCGAGTACTTCAGCAAAGCCAAGCCCAAGAGCAAGGTGCTGATTCTGGACGCCAACGACGATGTGACCTCCAAAGGTCCGCTGTTCAAAAAAGCTTGGTCCGAGCGCTACAAAGGCATCGTCGAGTACCGTGGCAAACACCGCGTGACCGATGTCGATGCGGCCACCAATACCTTGAAGTTCGAGTTCAATGACGACCTCAAGGCCAATGTGCTCAACGTCATCCCCAACATGCGTGCCGGTGACATCGCCGTCAACGCGGGCCTGGCCACCGCCAACAAGCGTTGGTGCGAAGTGGACTTCCTCACCTTCGAATCCAAGGCCGCTAAAAACGTGCACGTTTTGGGCGACTCGATTCAGATCGCCCCGGGCATGCCCAAGTCGGGCCACATGGCCAACCAGCATGGCAAAACCTGCGCTGCCGCTGTGGTGGCTTTGTTGATGGGCAAAGAGGTCAACCCCATGCCCATTTACAACAACACCTGCTACAGCTTTGTCAGCTCGGAAGACGTAGTGCATGTGGCCAGCGTGCACAAGTACGACGCCGAGAAGAAGACCATGCTCACTGTGCCTGGTTCCGGGGGTGTCTCCAGCGCTGCCAACGAGTTGGAGGGTCGCTATGCCCACGCTTGGGCGCGCAATATTTGGGCCGATACGCTGGCGTGAGGTTCAACCGAAAAACGCCGCAGTCGCTAGACTTGCGGCGTTTTTTTACGACAATTCTTATGTGCAACTGCTGTGTTGCCAGTCGAGGCAAATCATGAAAAAACCAAATTCACCCCGTCGCCTTTTGCAAGCTGCTGTGTGGCTGGGTGCCGCTGCATTGGCAACATCGGCCATGGCGCAAGCCGACGAAGCCCGTGCTAAGAAAATCGTGGGCGGTTCTTGCTTTGTCTGCCACGGTGCTGAGGGTGAATCGTCCAGTGAAGTTTTCCCACGCCTGGCTGGTCAGCACTGGGAATACACCGCCAAGCAGCTGGAAAACTTCAAGTCCGGCAAACGCAAGAGCACCGCCATGGCCGATATGGTGGCCAAACTGACACCGGACGAAATGGTGGCCCTGGGTAAATTCTTCGAAAAGCAGACCGCCGCTGTGGAGCCTGCCAAAGACGCTGACCTGGCGGCAGTTGGTAAATTCATATACCACAAGGGCAACAAATACAGTGGCCTGGCCTCGTGTGCCAGTTGCCATGGTGCTGAAGCCAAAGGCACTTCAGCTTTGCCGCGTTTGGCTGGACAGTACGCGGGGTACACCGAAACCCAGCTCAAGCAGTTCAACCAGCGAGAGCGCACCAACGACAACGCTGTGATGCACGCCATTGCCAGCAAAATGTCGCCTTTGGAAATGGCCGCTGTGGCCGAATACCTGAGCGGTAAATAAGTGAGCCCGGTGTAAGCGTCCATCCGGTTGGCGATGGGTGCTTGCTCCGCGTCTAAGCGCACCAACTTATGGCCGCTTGAAACCCGCCGCGGGCAGGGAGGTCGGTTTGGCAGAAGCCCCACCGTCCAGCCAGCGGTCCGTCAGGCCTGCGCCTACCCACATGCCCACCAGACTGAGCCACGCGGTCAGAGCAAAAATGGCACCGCCCGTCACGCCCGCACCCACAGCGCAGCCGCCTGCGAGCATGGAGCCAAAGCCCATCAAGATCGCGCCACCGATGTAGCGGCGCATGCTGTAGCCATCCGAAAACCCTTCGAGCTTCCAGTCACCACCTAGCAGTGCCCCGATCAGGGAGCCAGCGAACACCCCCGGCATCAAGCCAAAGTCAAAACCTAAGGCGGGTGCAGGCCAATGCAGCACCCGCATCAACCATTCTGCGGATGGGCCGCTGAAAGTCAGGCCTTGAATCTGCACCGGGTCAAAGGACTCGGTCGCCACCCACTGGCTAAAGCCCCAAGCGGCAGCCACGGATAAGCCGGTACCAATGCCACCCAGCCACATCCACCTATTGCGGTGCGGGCTGCGCAGGGCAAAAAACAAGGCCGCAGCCAACCAGATACCGCCCATGGTCAAACCGGCCCAGTGGTTCATGCCCGTCAGAGCCAACAGATCGCGTGGCGCACCACCCTCCACCGTCCACCAGCCGCTGATGTGCGCGCGCAAGGGGGACAAAGCGCCGCCTAAAGCGGCTTGTGCAGTGACCGCAAAAATCAAACCTGAGAGCAGGGCGCGCAAATTCCCGTTGGCTGACAACACCAGCAAACGGCTCGCGCAGCCTCGCGTCATGACCATGCCCACGCCAAACAACAAGCCGCCAATCAATGCGCCCGAAATGCTGCCTTTGGCTGAAATTTGACGTGCGCTGCCCGTGTCTAGCCAGCCGAGCAACACCAGCACCTGCACGCCGATGACTGCTGAGGCAAAGGCCAACAACCAGACTGAAAGTTTGTCGCCAAAGCGGCGGTGCCAAAATTCAATGACAGCGGCCCGAAGGCAAAAGCGCGAGCGCTGCGCTAAAAATCCAAAGGCCAAACCCAAAAAACCACCGCCAGCAGCCAGAACTGCGCCTTGTCCATACGTCTCTAACCAGTGCGCCATAGCCATGGCAAGCTCCATTCATATCAGTAATTACTGATATGAAATATACGCTTTAACCGGTAACGCCCAATTGACGCGGATCAAGCGTTCAGATCTGCCATCCCATGCTGAGGTGAATGCGCCAAGACAGGCCCGCGCCCAGCCAAATGGCGATCAGGGTCAGGCAGGCGGTGAGCGAAAAGATCGATCCGCCGGTCATGCCCGCGCCTACTGTGCAACCGCCCGCCAGCACGGCACCAAAACCCATCAGCACCGCACCCGTGAGGTAGTGCCCCAGCTTGTTCTCGGTCTTGAAGCCCTCGAACTTGAAGTCGCCGCCCAATAGTGCGCCCAGCAAAGAGCCCACGAAGGTGGCGGGCAGCAAACCCGCATCAAAACCCAGGTTGGGGGATGTGGCGCTGGACAGGACCCGCATCAGCATTTCGGCTGAGGCACCGCTGAAGCTCAGGCTTTGGATTTGAATGGATTCAAACGACTGCGAGGCAATCGCCTGCGTCAGACCCCAGCCCAGCGCAATGCTCAGGCCCACAACGATGGCCCCCAGCGCCAAGCCCCAACGGCGCTGGTGCGTCTTGAAGAAAAAGAAAAATCCCGTGCCCAAAGCCAGCAGCGCCAACACCAAGCCACCCGTGGGCCCCATGCCCGTGATCTGCAGCAAATCACGCCCGGCTCCGCCATCGATGGGCCACCAACTGGCCAAGGCCTGGCGGGCAGGCGCCAGCCAACCTGCAATGCTCGCTTGCACCGTGACGGCAAACACCAAACCAGCCAGCAAGGCGCGCAAATTGCCGTTGGCCGACAGGATCAGCAGTCGGCTGGCGCAGCCACGCGTCAAAATCATGCCCGCCCCAAACAACAAGCCACCCAGCACCGCGCCTGAGATGCTGCCGACAGCCCCTATGTAGCGGGCGTCAGAAGGCTTTAGCGCGCCTGCCCACACCAGCGCCTGCACGCCCACCAGCGCCGCGCCAAAAGCCAGCCACCACACGCTGAAACGGTCGCCCGTTTGACCTTCGCAGCACTCCACCACGGCCGCACGGGCACAAAATCGGCTGCGCTGGGCCGCCAGGCCAAAGATGAAGCCCACCAATGCACCGGCCATGGCCAGTACATTGGTGTCTCCCCAAGTTTCAAGCAAGCTTGCGAGATTCATGGATTTCTCCAATAATTCATTGGTTTCTTATATTAGATAGTGCGGGTCATTGGACGTGCCAGACCGCCACGCAAAACCTGCTATTGTCCACGGTCCGCAATTCATGGCTTCCAACCTGACTATGTTTTCTTCTTCTGTTTTGCGTCGTCGCGATTTGCTTTTACGGGTGGGGGTATCTCT
>JBIKQY010000255.1:0-4454 GCA_044349465.1 Limnohabitans sp.
CTCCAGTGGCACAAACCAGCATCCAGGCCGCAGCAGCGGCGCTCAAACGGTGAGGCAATGGGAATTTCATGGTGATCTCAGCAGAAGTGAAGGGTTTTTGAAGTTAATCAACCCCCGTGAAGCCGGCATGAACTTTCCATGACAAGGGCAAGACGGGCAGTGCCTGTTACGCCCCTTTCCCCACGCCGAAAGGGGTTTCCAAATGCTTTACACTGGCGCGCTGCCTGCTGATTCCGTGCATTTCGCCACCGGGATTGCAGGCCGGCCGGACCCTTCAGGATCATGGAAGTTTTTGAGTTTTTGATGCCCATCTTCACCGAATACGGCTATTTGGCCGTGTTCGTGATGCTTTTGATCTGCGGCTTTGGCGTTCCCGTTCCTGAAGATGTGACCTTGGTCACGGGTGGCGTGATCGCAGGCTTGGGCCACGCCGATGTCCACACCATGTTTGCCGTGGGCATGGCGGGCGTGATGATCGGTGATGGTCTGATGTTTACTTTGGGCCGCCTGTACGGTGAGCGCATTTCGAAATTGCCAGGTTTTCGCAAAATCCTGACCCCCGAGCGTTTTGCCAGCGCCCAAGACGCTTTCCAGAAATACGGCAAATGGGTCATGTTCGTGGCCCGCTTTTTGCCCGGTTTGCGCACCCCTGTGTTTTTCTCCGCTGGCATGAGCCGCCGCGTCAGCTTTTCCACCTGGTTTTTCATGGATGGCTTTGCCGCCCTGATCAGCGTGCCGATTTGGGTTTACCTGGGTTACTTTGGCGCGCAAAACTGGGACTGGATGTTTGGCGTACTGCACCAATTCCAGTACGGCATCTTTGCGCTGCTGGGCATCGGCGGTGCCTGGCTGGGCTGGCGCTGGTGGCGCAAGCGCCAAGCCACTGCAGCCGCCAAAGCCTCCGGCGACGCCTCCTGATCCGCCCCTCCATGGGCCACACCTCCCCCAAAAGCCTGGCGGTCGCAGGGCTCCTGTTCAACGCCTTTGTGTGGGGCGTGTGCTGGTGGCCCTTCAAACAACTCGAAGCCCAAGGCCACAGCGCTGGTCTATGGTTTCGTTTTTGTGTCCATCGCCTTATGGCTGTGGCGCAGCGGGCAACTGCAAAGCTGGCGCGGCCACCCCGGGCTGTGGCTCTTGCTGTTGGCCTCGGGGCTGACCAATGTCGGCTTCAACTGGGCCGTGACCGTGGGCGACGTGGTGCGTGTGGTGCTGCTGTTTTATTTGATGCCCGCTTGGTCGGTGCTGGTGGCCTGGTGGCTATTGGGTGAAAAGCCCACCCCCATGGCCTTGCTGCGCTTGGTGCTGGCGCTGGCCGGTTTGTTCATCGTTCTCAAAACCCCCGAGACCCCCTGGCCCGTGCCCGAAAGCCTGGCCGATGGGCTGGCCCTTTTGGGAGGCCTGACTTTTGCCATCACCAACGCCTTGCTGCTCAAGCTCAAAGACAGCCCCAGCTCATCGCGCACCCTGGCCATGTTTGGCGGCGGCGCAGTCATGGCCACACTGGCGGCCATCGCCGGTCTGGCCACAGGGGTGGTGGCCATCGGCGCGGCCCCCGCATGGAGTTGGCTGCCCCTGGTGGCCCTGCTGTGCATCTCGTTTTTGTTGGGCAACCTGGCGTTGCAATACGGCGCGGCACGCTTGGCCGCCCACACCACCGCGCTGGTCATGCTGTCCGAAGTGCTGTTTGCCAGCGTGTCGTCGGTGTTGCTGGGTGCTTCCAGCTGGGACAGCCGCACGCTGATCGGCGGGGCTTTGATCTTGCTGGCGGCGTTGCTGTCCATCGTCGGGCCTGGCCACAAGGCCAACTGAACCGCGCTGCCCAACCATGGGCTGTCACTGGCATGATGCCCATCTGTTCTCACAAACTGGAAAGCACCCCATGAGCCTGTACGACCTCGAAGCCCAAAGCATCGACCACCAAACCGTGCCCCTGTCGCGCTACAAGGGTCAGGTGATGCTGATCGTCAACACCGCCAGCGCCTGCGGCTTCACGCCCCAGTTCACCGGGCTGGAAAAGCTGCACAAAACTTACGCCGACCAAGGCCTGACCGTGCTCGGCTTTCCCTGCAACCAATTTGCCAGCCAAGACCCGGGCGACGACGCACAAATTGCCAACTTCTGCCAGAAGAACTACGGCGTGAGCTTTCAGATGATGAGCAAGGTCAAAGTGAACGGCGCTGACGCCCACCCGCTGTACCAATGGCTCACCGCCGAAGCACCCGGCATTTTGGGCAGCAAAGGCATCAAGTGGAACTTCACCAAGTTTTTGGTGGGGCGTGATGGGCGTGTGATCAAGCGCTATGCGCCGCAGGACGCGCCCGAAAAGATCGCCAAAGACATTGAGACAGCACTGGCGGCTTGATCAAAACAGCGCTGCTTGACCCGGTGAAACCTGTTCAGGTAGCTCGCCACACCCCATGGCCGCTGCGATCCTTCGGAAATCGGCCTCGCTGATCCTGATCTGACCGAAGCGAAACACTGCCCCCCAATGGGTTTTGTAAGTGATGAAATCCAACTGTGCAATCAAGGGTTTGATGGGCGTGTGTTGTGCAGGTAAGTAATCCACATTGATGCGCCAGGGCACAAACCCCGGCACCCCATCGGCAGACATGTCGTGTTCGTACACCTCGCCCGAGCGGATGAAACCCAAGGCGGTGAATGCCTGCAAGGGTGCACCGTCAGGATATGACTCACGCGGGGAGTAATAGACCAGGCCATCGCCCGCCTTCATGCGCTTGAGTGGGGCTTGCTTGCCGTGGTTCATCTGCGCAAATCCACCAGCAACTCCGCGCAGCACATGCGAGCGACTGACCACGCCGATCCAGTAGTTCATGTTGCAGCCAGTGCAATGCAGATGTTCACCACGCCTTCAGAACCGTAGCGCTCAAAGTCGGTGGTGTATGCCCTTTTGTGTGGGCACTGCGGATCTGCAAAGTAAGACCACACACGCCCCCATGCTTCGATCACCGCTTGAGGCATCGGCCCGTTCGCCTGAAACACCGCATACGGCCCATCCTGAATATCGATCACGGACCAAGGCTGGGCATCGGTGCTTGCACGGGGTGTCAGCACATCACCGCCCACCAACAAGTCGTAAGCACCGTTCGCATCCGACTCGTAATGGTGATACACGCCATAGGTCACAGCCCCAACCGCCAAATGCGGCACCACCTGTGCAGCAAATTCGGCCCACAAAGCGCCTATGCGTGCACGGCCTGGATGCGCCTCATCGGCATTGCAGGTGCGCACAGACACGCCTTGGATGCGCAAGCCTTGAACTTCTTCGATATTCATACATTCCCTTTTTTTGAAATTAGCCCTCAGCGGCCTTCGGCCAATGCCTGCGGGTCCACGCCTTGTTGGCGCAAATAATCCATCAGACGTTGTCCGTCGGACAACTTGAAAGTTTCGGTCAGTACCGTCATGGACTGGATACGGTCCAGGCGAAAACTGCGGAAAGCCTGACGCTTCTCGCACCAAGCCACCAAAGTCCAAACCGCACCCCAGAAAAAACTGCCCAGCGGCCACACCGTGCGATCACTGCTGCGGCCTTGTGCGTCGCTGTAAGCCAGCGCCAACTTGCGCATGCTTTGTGTCGCCTCGCGCCACAACTGCAAATGCGGCTGCTGCTCGGCCGTGAGGCCCCACGGGGGTGAATAGACCGGTATGTGTTGCGCGGCATGGCGCTGGTCTGCGGGCAACACACTGAGCACACGCGACAAGGCCGATTCGCTGGCACGCGCCAGCGCCGGGTCCAACCACTGCTGCGCCACCCGTGTCATGACCACCAAAGCCTGCGCCTCTTGCGGGGTGAAGATCAGCGGCGGCAAGTCAAAACCCTCGCCGAGCCGGTAGCCCACCCCCGCCTCACCCTCGATGGGCACGCCTTGGTATTGCAAGTCGGCCACATCGCGGTAAACCGTGCGCTCGGACACCTCCAAGCGCTGCGCCAGCCAACTGGCTGTGGTCAGGCGGCGGCCCCGGATGAGTTGAACAATCTGGAAAAGGCGGTCAGCGCGTCGCATCGGTTGAACAGTTCTGGTGGACGGGAAAACGCTGATTTTCAGGCGTAAGCGTGCAAGCCCACCCGATTGCCATCCACATCGCGCATGTGCGCCATGAAACCCAAGCCCTCGGGCAAGGCCACCTTGCCCATGAGCACCTGCCCACCGGCATCCTCCACACGCTGCAAAGCCGCATCGAGCGAGGCGCCCGCATGCAGATACACCAGCGTGCCGCAAGCCCCCACCTGCAAAGCCGGGTGTCCCGACATCAGCGCGCCCTTGGTCGCATCGCCCTCGCCCGCAAATACCGCCATCAGCATGCCTGGCCCGGCAAAGCTCTCACGTTGCATGGTGGTTTGAAGCACCGCTTCGTAAAACGCCTGCGCACGCGGCACATCGCTGACCGGAATCTCAAACCAATCGATCACTTTTTGCATTTGTCTTTTCCCT
>JBIKQY010000256.1:0-4434 GCA_044349465.1 Limnohabitans sp.
GAAAAATTCTGGGTCTCCCGTTGTGGGTGCGCCTGAGGTCTGCCCATATCCGTCTCATGGACTTGACAGGGTCAACTGTCAGCTGCGTCAAGGCTTAAGGCCTAAAATCGGGTTTTTTCCTCCGGAATACCCCATGCCCAAGGCCGCCCCCACCGACCCCGCTGACGCCCCGGCAGCACCCCTGCCCGCCACCTACGAAGCGGCCTTGGCGGAGCTGGAGTCGCTGGTCGGTCAATTGGAATCGGGCCAAATGCCTTTGGACCAACTCTTGACGGGTTACCAGCGCGGCGCGGCTTTGCTGGCGTTTTGCCGCGACAAACTCAAGGCGGTGGAAGACCAGATTCAGGTGCTGGACGGTGGGCAACTCAAACCCTGGAGCGGTGCATGAACGCTTTTGAACTCAAAACCTGGATGCAGCCGCATCTGGATCGGGTTGAGCAGGCGCTGTCTCAAGGCATCGCCGCCGATTCGCCCGCCCAATTGGGCGAAGCCATGCGCTACGCCGTGCTCGATGGCGGTAAACGCCTGCGACCCTTGCTGGTGCTGGCCACCGCCGAGGCCGTGGGCAATGAGGCCAGCAGCGCGGCAGCGCTCCGTGCCGCCTGTGCCATCGAGCTGATCCATGCCTATTCGCTGGTGCACGATGACATGCCCTGCATGGACAACGACGTGCTGCGGCGCGGTAAACCTACAGTGCATGTGCAGTTTGGCGAGGCCCAGGCCCTGCTGGCGGGGGACGCCTTGCAAACCTTGGCTTTTGAGTTTTTAACCCCCCAGGACGCCAGCGTGCCCGCTGCGGTGCAAGCCGCCTGTGTGGGTTTGCTGGCGCGTGCTTCGGGTTACCAGGGCATGGCTGGGGGACAGGCGATTGACTTGGCCAGCGTGGGCCAGCGCCTCGGCGAAGACCAACTGCGCCAAATGCACCGCCTCAAAACCGGGGCCTTGCTGTTGTGCAGTGTGCACATGGGCGCGGCCTGTGTGCCTGGCGTGCCCGCTGCGGTGCAGGCGGCCCTGAGTCGATTTGGTCAGGCACTGGGCTTGGCCTTTCAGGTGGTGGACGATGTCCTGGATGTGACGGCCGATTCGGCCACGCTGGGCAAGACTGCAGGCAAGGATGAAGCCGCTGACAAACCCACGTATGTGGCCCTGATGGGGCTGGATGCAGCCAAGGCCTATGCCGATGCGCTGGCCTCTGAGGCCATGCAAGCCTTGGCCGATACCGGATTGCCCGATGACCGTTTGGCCGCTTTGCGCGCCTTGACCGCCATGGTGGTAGAAAGAAACAACTGACATGACCGATTTGCTCAAGACCATCGACTCACCGGCCGATCTGCGCCGCCTGCAGCGCACCGATTTGCCCCAATTGGCCGACGAGTTGCGCCACTGCGTCCTCGACAACGTCTCCAAAACTGGCGGGCACCTGAGCTCCAACCTCGGCACGGTCGAGTTGACGGTGGCCTTGCACTACGTCTTCAACACCCCCGAAGACCGCATCGTCTGGGACGTGGGCCACCAGACCTACCCGCACAAAATCTTGACTGGCCGTCGTGACCGCATGCCCACGCTGCGCCAGTTTGGCGGCTTGTCGGGCTTTCCGCGCCGCGACGAAAGTGAATACGACACCTTTGGCACCGCGCACTCGTCCACCAGCATTTCGGCCGCTTTGGGCATGGCCGTGGCCGCACGCCAAAAAGGCGAGTCGCGCCATTCGATCGCGGTGATTGGCGACGGCGCCATGACCGCCGGCATGGCTTTTGAGGCGCTGAACAACGCGGGTGTTGAAGAATGCAAGCTCCTGGTGATCCTGAACGACAACGACATGTCGATCAGCCCGCCCGTGGGCGCGCTCAACCGCTATTTGGCGCAACTGATGAGCGGGCGTTTTTACTCGGCGGCCAAAGCCGGGGCCAAGAACGTGCTGAAAAACGCACCGCCCCTGTTCGAGCTGGCCAAGCGCTTGGAAGAAACCGCCAAAGGCATGGTGGTGCCTGCCACTTTGTTCGAAAAATTTGGTTTCAACTACATCGGCCCGATCGACGGACACGACCTGGAGTCGCTGATCCCGACGCTGGAAAACATCAAAAACCTGGATGGCCCGCAGTTTTTGCATGTGGTCACCAAAAAAGGCCAAGGCTATGAAAAGGCTGAAGCCGACCCGGTGGCCTACCACGGCCCCGGCAAGTTCGATCCGAATGTGGGCCTGGTGCCTGCCGCCACGCCCGCCAAAACCACCTTCACCCAGGTGTTTGGCCAATGGCTGTGCGACATGGCCGAAAAAGACTTGCGCTTGGTGGGCATCACGCCCGCCATGCGCGAGGGCTCGGGCATGGTGGCCTTCCACCAGCGCTTTCCCAAGCGTTATTACGACGTGGGCATCGCCGAGCAGCACGCCGTGACCTTTGCCGCCGGCATGGCCTGCGAAGGCCTCAAGCCCGTGGTGGCCATCTATTCCACCTTCTTGCAGCGTGGCTACGACCAGCTGATCCACGACGTGGCGCTGCAAAACCTGCCCGTGGTGTTCGCCTTGGACCGCGCCGGGTTGGTGGGCGCCGACGGGGCTACCCACGCCGGGGCTTACGACATTGCCTACATCCGCTGCATCCCCAACATGAGCCTGGCCTGCCCGGCCGATGAGCGCGAATGCCGCCAGTTGCTGAGCACCGCTTACGCGCAAAACCACCCGGTGGCGGTGCGCTATCCACGCGGTGCGGGCGTGGGCACCGACCCCGGCCGCGACTTGGACACCTTGCCCTTTGGCAAAGGCGAAGTGCGCCGCCAAGGTGAGAAGCTCGCCATTTTGGCCTTTGGCACCTTGTTGGCCCCTGCCTTGCAAGCGGCTGAAAAGCTCAACGCCACGGTGGTCAACATGCGCTGGGTCAAGCCACTGGATGTCGAATTGCTGGCGCAAATTGCGCAAAGCCACGAACGCCTTGTCACGGTGGAAGAGGGCTGCACCATGGGCGGCGCGGGCAGCGCGGTGGGCGAAGCCCTGCAGCAGCTGAACCTGCAGCGCTCGGTGCTGCACTTGGGTTTGCCAGACGAGTTCATCGAGCATGGCGACCCAGGCAAGTTGCTCGCCTTGCAAGGGCTGGATGCGGCGGGCATCGAGGCGTCGATTCGACAGCGTTGGCCTGATTGAATTCAATTCAAAAAGTCTTGAAAAGTTTTCAATTTTTGCTGTTATTCCAACCTTCTTGAATTTCAATCCCGATTAAAAGGGTAAACCCCTGTCTTTTGGGGTTCCACAGCTTCCTACAATATCAACCGACTTGAGAGTCAATGCCCGGATGTCTCGGGCGTGTCTTTAATCTTCAACAGGAGTCCGTTCATGGATCGTCGTTCCGTTATCAAAAACACTGGTTTGGCTGGTGTGCTGGCCGCTGGTGCTGCGCCTGCTTTGGTTCAAGCCCAAGCAAATTTGCGTTGGCGCCTGACTTCCGGTTTCCCAAAGGCTCTGGATACCATCTATGGCGCTGCAGAAACCTTCTCCAAGAAAGTCAAGGAATTGACCGGCGGAAAATTCGAAATTTCTGTGCACGCTGCGGGTGAACTGGTCCCCATGCCCGGCATCGTGGATGCGGTGAAAAACGGCACCGTGGAAATGGCCCACACTGCGCCTTATTACTACTTCGGCAAAGACGAAACATTCGCACTGGGCTGCGCGATTCCATTTGGCTTGAACAGCCGCCAAATGTCGGCTTGGATGTATGACGGCAATGGCTTGAAGCTGATGCGCGAGTTCTACAAGCAATACGACATCATGAGCTTCCCCATGGGCAACACAGGCGCTCAGATGGGTGGCTGGTTCCGCAAGGAAATCAAGACCGTCAACGATTACAAAGGCTTGAAATTCCGCGTGGGCGGCTTTGCTGGCAAAGTCATCGAGCGTTTGGGCGGCGTGCCCCAGAACATTCCTGGCGGCGAGATTTACCAAGCCCTGGAAAAAGGCACGATCGATGCCGCCGAGTGGGTGGGTCCATACGACGACCAGAAGCTGGGCTTCTTCAAAGTGGCGCCTTTCTACCACTATCCAGGCTGGTGGGAAGGTGGTCCTCAGCTGGACCTGTACATCAACCAAAAGGCCTATGACAGCCTGTCGTCTGAGTACAAGGCGATTGTCGAGTGCGCTGCGGCCTACGCACACACCGAAATGCAAGCCAAGTACGACGCCCGCAACCCCGGTGCCCTGAAGCAACTGGTGGCCAACAAGACCAAACTGGTCGCCTTCCCCAAGCCCGTGATGGATGCGGCCTTCAAGGAATCGATGGCGCTGTACAGCGAGTTGTCGGCCAAGAACCCCAACTGGAAAAAAATCTACGACGACTATTCCAAGTTCCGTGCAGAGTCCAACTTGTGGTTCCGCTTCACTGAAGCGCGTTTCGACAGCTTCATGCAAAGCGCCAAGCTGTAATTTTGGCCTTCGGTGGCATCTTT
>JBIKQY010000257.1:0-4427 GCA_044349465.1 Limnohabitans sp.
CAGGCCATGGGGTACGAGCCGATGGTGGGCATCGAGCTCGAAGCCTTTGCCTTCCAGATCGAGCCCGACGGCTCGCTCAAGCCTTATGACACGCCCGCGGCCCATGTGTATGCCACAGGTCCCTTTTCCGACCCCAGGGGCTTCACCGATGCCCTGTGGGAAAAAGCCACGGCAGCGGGCTTTCGCATCGACAGCATGAACACCGAATACGATGCGCCCCAGTTCGAGTTCACGCTCACCTACGACCGCGCCGTCAAGGCGGTGGACGACATCTTTTTGTTCCGCCTGCTGGCACGCGAAGTCGCTTTCCAGCACGGCATCGTGTTGACCTTCATGCCCAAACCCATCCTCACGGTGGGCGGCAGCGGCGTGCACATCAACTTCAGCCTGCGCGATGGCCAAGGCCACAACGTGATTTCGGGCGGCCACGATGCCAGCCAGTTCAACGCATTGACGCTCGGCTGCACTGCCGGACTGATGCACCACCACCAAGCGCTGGCGGGCTTGTTGGCCCCCAGCACCAATTCTTACCAACGCCTGCAACCGGCCAGTCTGTCTGGCTTTTGGAAAAACTGGGCGGTGGACCACCGGGGCGTGACGGTGCGCCTTTCGGCCGAAACTGGACCTGGCGCGCGCATTGAGCACCGCATGGGTGACGCCGCAGCCAACCCCTACACCCACACCGCCGCTGTCTTGCAGGCGGCGCGTCTGGGCGTGGTCAATGCTTATCCACTCCAACCCTTCGAAACGGGCGACTGCCTCGAAAACAAGGACGCTACCCAAAGCGTGGCAAAAAACTTGGCCGGTGCCTTGGACGCGCTGGAAGCCGACACGGCCCTCACCCAGGCGCTGGGCGAAGGCCTGGTGGCCAACCATGTGGGTATCAAGCGCCACGAAATCGAACGCACCGCAGGCCTCGAAGGTGACGCGCTGCGCGACCACTACATCCGATTCATCTGAACAGAAAGATCGCACCATGCCCCAAGTGCACTGGATCATGAGCAACGGCGATCGCGTGAGCGACGACGTGAACGACGGCACCAACCTGATGGACGCCGCGCAGATGAACGGCATCCCTGGCGTGGCGGGCGAGTGCGGCGGCTGTCTGTCGTGCGCCACCTGCCACGTCTATGTGGATGAAGCCTGGCTCGCAGCTTGCCCGCCGATGGATGATGTGGAAAACAGCATGCTCGACATTGTCATAGCGCCCCGGCAAAGCGGCAGCCGCCTGAGCTGCCAGCTGATCGCGTCGAGCGCGCTCGACGGCATCGTGTTGCATGTGCCGGATTGAATTTTGGTAAACCCCTGATGCCTTGAACGGTTGGAGAAAAAATTGAAACAAGAACACATCGACGCGCTGCGTCACCAAACCATTCCTGATCAGGGCTTGTTGATCGACGGGCAGTGGGCAGCTGCGGCATCGGGTCAGACGATGCCGGTGGTCTCACCCATCGACGGGCAGACCCTGTGCACCCTGGCCGCCGCTGGGGCTCAGGATGTCGACCGCGCCGTGCAAGTGGCGCGCCGCACGTTTGAGCAAGGGGTGTGGTCGCGCATGGCGCCAGCCGAGCGCAAGAAGGTGCTGCACCGCATTGCCGACCGCATTGAGGCCCACCACGCCGAGTTGGCGGTGCTGGGTGTGCGCGACAACGGCACCGAAATTGCCATGGCCTGGAAGGCCGAGCCGGGCAGCGCGGCGGGCACATTCCGCTACTACGCCGAGTGTGTGGACAAGATCAACGGCGAGATCGCGCCCACGCCCGAGGGCACCTTGGGGCTGATCCACAAGGAAGCGGTCGGCGTGGTTGCGGCCATCGTGCCGTGGAACTTTCCACTCATGATCGGTGCCTGGAAGATCGCCCCCGCTCTGGCGGCGGGCAACTCGGTGGTGCTCAAACCTTCCGAAGACGCGTCGCTCTCTTTGCTGAGCTTGGCGCAGCTGTGTCTGGACGCAGGCTTGCCCCCGGGCGTGCTCAACGTGGTCACCGGCACAGGCGCAGAGGCGGGCGAGGCGCTGGCGCGGCACATGAACGTGGACATCCTGACTTTCACGGGCTCTGGCCCGGTGGGGCGCTTGCTGCTCAAAGCTTCGGCCGAGTCCAACCTCAAGCGGGTGTATCTGGAGCTGGGCGGCAAGTCCCCCAACATTGTTTTTGACGATGCAGTCGATCTGGCGCAGGCCGCCAAGGTGTCGGCCATGGGCATCTTTCGCAACAGTGGGCAAGTGTGTGTGGCGGGCTCGCGCCTTTTGGTGCAGCGCTCGGTGCATGACGAGTTTGTGGAACGCCTGCAAAAGATCGCCGCCAGTTTGCGCGTGGGTGACCCGCTGGATGTGACGACCGACGTCGGCGCGGTCAGCAGCGCCCGCCAGTTGGCCCGCAATCAGAGCATGCTGGCTCGTGCGCTAGAGCAGGGCGCGCGTCTGCGCACCGGCGGTCAGGTGATCGCGCCTGTGCCCGGTGGCCAGTACATGAGCCCCGCCGTGCTCGATGGCGTTCAGCCCGAGATGGACATTGCCCGGCAGGAAGTTTTTGGCCCGGTGCTGGCCGTGATGCCTTTTGACGATGAGGCCCATGCTGTGCGCTTGGCCAACGGCACCGAATATGGCTTGGCGGCAGGGGTGTGGACCGGCAGCCTGTCGCGCGCCCACCGCATGGTGCGCGCCATCAAGGCCGGGCTGGTGCATGTCAACACTTATGGCGGCCCGGACATCACCGTGCCACTGGGCGGCGTGCGGCAGTCGGGCAACGGGCACGATAAATCGATGCACGCGCTGGACAAATACCTGGACCTCAAAACCGCTTGGATACAGCTTTAAATATCACACAAGGAAAACAATGAACACCGACCAACTCAAGGCCGACAACGCCCAATACCTGTGGCATCCCATGGCCCACCCGGGGGCGATGAAGAAATCCACCCCCGACATCATTGCCAAAGGCGAGGGCTGCTGGATCTGGGACGTGGACGGACACAAGATGCTGGACGGCGTGGGGGGCCTGTGGGCCTGCAACCTGGGCCACAGCAACAAGCCGGTGCGCGACGCCATCGTGGCGCAGATGGACGAGCTGCCCTTTTACAACGTGTTTCGCGGCACCACCCATGTGCGGGCGATCGAGTTGTCCAAGCGCTTGGTTCAATTGATGCAGCCCGAGGGTGTGGCCACGGTGATGTTTTCTACCGGCGGCTCTGACGCGGTAGAGGGTGCCCTGAAAGTGGCACGCCAGTACTGGAAGCTCAAGGGCCAGGCAGACCGCTTCAAGTTCATCAGCTTGCGCCAGGGCTACCACGGCGTGCACTTTGGCGGCATGAGCGTGAACGGCAACACCAATTTCCGCCGCGCTTACGAGCCACTGCTGCCCGGATGCTTCCACGTCGACACGCCCTGGCTTTATCACAACCCCTACACCGATGACCCGATCCGTTTGGGCGAAATTTGTGCCGAAATGCTCGAGCGCGAAATTGTGTTCCAGGGTCCGGACACGGTGGCGGCTTTTATTGCCGAGCCAGTGCAGGGCGCGGGCGGCGTGATCGTGCCGCCGCCCAATTACTGGCCGCTGGTGCGCCAGATTTGCGACAAGTACGGTGTGCTCTTGATTGCCGACGAGGTGGTGACCGGCTTTGGCCGCGCTGGTGAGCTGTTTGGCACGCGCCTGTGGGGTGTGAATGCCGACATGTGGTGCTTGGCCAAGGGTATTTCTTCGGGTTACATCCCGCTCGGGGCCACGGCCATCAACCGCCGTATTGCCGATGTGTTTGACGCCGACACCACGGGCACCGCTTCGGTCTCGCACGGTTATACCTACAGTGCCCACCCGATCGCGGCTGCAGCGGCGCTGGCCACGCTCGACCAGATCGAGGCGCTGGACATTCCGGGCAATGCTGCGCGCTTGGGTGCGCACCTGCAGGCCCGCTTGCGCAAGCTGGTGGACACCTGCAGCTTTGTGGGTGATGTGCGTGGC
Source organism: Limnohabitans sp. (assembly GCA_044349465.1). Classification (GTDB taxonomy): domain Bacteria; phylum Pseudomonadota; class Gammaproteobacteria; order Burkholderiales; family Burkholderiaceae_C; genus Limnohabitans_A. The sequence continues at coordinate 3,963 of JBIKQY010000257.1, forward strand.
GTGGGCCTGATGCTGGGCATCGAGATGGTGAGCGACAAGGCCAAACGCACCCCGATGACCCGCACCAGCGACATCCCGGCGCGGGTGGCCAAAGCCGCCTACAAGGCGGGCCTGATGGTGCGCATTTCGGGCCCCAACCTGATTTTGTCGCCGCCACTGATCATCACCCGTGAGGAAGTGGACTTGATGTGCGACGTGCTCGAAGCCGCGTTTGCTGCCGTGCAGGAGGGCCGCGCATGAAGAGCCCCGTCATCCTGATCGTCGGCACGGTGGACACCAAGAGCGACGAGATCGGCTTCATGCGCGAGCAGGTGCAGGCCGCTGGCGGGCAGGCACTCATCATGGACGTGGGCGTGCTGGCCAAGGGGCAGGTGGTCCCGGACTTCGCCAACACCGAGGTCGCGCAGGCGGCGGGCGTGACGCTGCAGCAAGTCATGGACAGCGGCGACGAAAACAGCGCCATGG
>JBIKQY010000258.1:0-4425 GCA_044349465.1 Limnohabitans sp.
ACAGGGAGACCGTTGATGGAAGCCTCTTTCCTCGCACAACAATTTGTGCCACTCATGTTCATCGGTCTGTTTGTTTTATTGCTGACAGGCTTTCCGGTGGCGTTTGCTTTGGCCGCGTGCGGCTTGGGTTTTGGATTTATCGGCATGGAGGCGGGTTTGTTCCCCGCCTCATTGTTCCAGGCCTTGCCACTGCGGATCTTCGGGATCATGCAAAACGACACGCTTTTGGCGATTCCGTTTTTCACCTTCATGGGCATCATTCTTGAACGCTCAGGCATGGCCGAAGACCTGCTCGAAACCGTTGGCCAGGTCTTTGGACCGGTGCGCGGCGGTGTGGCCATTGCGGTCATTTTGGTCGGCGCCTTGTTGGCGGCGACCACGGGTGTTGTGGCGGCCGCTGTGATTTCGATGGGCTTGATCTCCTTGCCCATCATGCTGCGCTACGGCTACAGCCGAACCATTGCAACGGGCACCATCACCGCTTCGGGCACCTTGGCGCAAGCCATTCCGCCCTCCTTGGTGCTGATTGTGTTGGCCGACCAATTGGGTCGCTCCGTGGGCGACATGTATGCAGGCGCTTTGATTCCAGGTCTGTTGCTGGTCGGTTTGTACATTCTGTTCATTGTGGTGGTGGCGCTCGTCAAGCCCGACATGGTGCCAGCCTTGCCACCCGAAGCACGCATTTACCGTGAAGACAATGGCGCATCAGGTCACCGCTCTTTGCTGGTTTTGTTGGCTCTGTGTGCCTTGATTGGTTATGGCTGGGCTCAGATCCACGACCAGATCATTGGCGGCATGACCGGACGCACGCAGCCTGCAGCGGGTGACGAAATCATCATCATGTCGATGACGGTGGCTTCCTTGACCGGTTTGGCCCTGTCCATCATCAACCGTGTCACCAAAATGGGTTTGCTCTCCAAACTGGCGGAGCAGGTCACATTCGTGTTGATGCCACCCCTGATCTTGATCTTCCTGGTCTTGGGAACTATTTTCCTGGGGGTGGCCACACCCACCGAGGGCGGTGCCATGGGCGCATTGGGTGCCGTGGTGTTGGCCGTGGTCAAGCGCAAGTTTTCCATGGATTTGACTCGTCAGGCGCTCGACAGCACAGCCAAGTTGGCTTCGTTTGTGCTGTTCATCCTGATTGGCTCCACCGTGTTCAGCTTCACATTCAATGCGGCCGATGGCCACATTTGGGTGGAACATTTGTTCACCAACATGCCCGGCGGTGCGGTTGGCTTCTTGATCGTGGTCAACCTCTTGATCTTCATCTTGGGTTGTTTCATCGACTTCTTTGAAATCGCCTTCATCGTGATCCCGATCTTGGCGCCTGTGGCCGAAAAAATTCTGCCCGCCATGGTGCCTGGCATGAGTCCTGATCAGGTCATGATCTGGTTTGGTGTGATCATTGCCATGAACCTGCAAACGTCTTTCTTGACGCCGCCATTTGGTTTTGCGCTGTTTTACTTGCGCAGCGTGGCCCCTAAGAACGACTACAAAGACCGGGTGACTGGGGCTTTGATTCCATCGGTCAAAACCACGGAGATTTACAAAGGCTCGATCGCTTTCATTGTCCTCCAGTTGATCATGGTCGCTGTGGTCATCATTTATCCGGGCTTGGTTACGGGCGGCATGGATGAGGGCACCAAACTCGATGCCAACGAGGTCATGATGCAATTGGAAAACTCTTCCAATTCAGGTGAACCTGGAGCCGACGATTCGCTCAAACCCGATGAATCTGCCGAAGACGAAAACAGCCAGAAGTCCGACGACGACGCCCTCAAAGCTTTGATGGCCACGGAGCCGAAGAAGTAAAAGCTGTGTTGATGTCACAAAAAACCGCGCCTTGGCGCGGTTTTTTGTTGGCATGTGGTGGTATGTCAGTCCGTCACTTTATCGGGAAGGCCACCAGGGCAGGCATTGTTTGAGCGATTGGATTTGCCCAGCTTCTTCGTGCAAGCCGTAGCCGGTTTCTTGGCTCAGAAGTTGCTGCCATTTTGGGCTTTGCAAGACCTGTCGCAAGGCCACTACGGCTGGGTTGTTCAAGGCTGATTTCAGGCACACCAGCCAATAGTACTCCTGGGTCAACGGCACAAAATCCAGTTTTTGGGCAAGTGCTGCCGATGCAATGCCCAGACCCAAATCAGCTTGTCCCGAAGCAATCCGTGTGGCCACGGCAGAGTGCGAGGGTTCCTCGTGTTCGTAGCCCTTGGGCAAGATGGCCGTTGGGTTGTGGCTTTCTAGCCACTGGTCCAGCAGCAATCGAGTGCCAGTGCCCAAGGTCCGGTTCACCAGCCGCAAGTCTTGTCGCGTGAGGTCTGTCCAGCCCGTGATGTTCTGTGGGTTGCCAGGGGCCACCATCCAGCCTTGCTCTCGGGTGGCAAATCCGATGAGTTTGTGCTGTCCGGTTTTCAGCAGGGGCTTGTAAGTACGGGCCGTCAATGTGCTGGCATTGGGTTGCAAGGGGGCATGAAACCCGGCGACAGTGCAGCGGCCTTCGTTCAGGGCGCGTATCGCGTCCACGCTGCCACAAAAGCGCATGTCCAAGTGCAGGGATTGGCTGGCGCTGTGTTCCCTGAGTTTGACCAGTGCATCGTCGTGGCTGGCGTAGACCGTCAACAAATGGCTGCCGGGGTCAAAGGCGACAGCAAAGGTCTTTTCTAACTCGGCTTGCAAGGCGCTGATCTGGGGGGCCAGTCTGGCTTGCGCTTGACGTTCAGCCCAAAGCAGTTTGTCCGCAAATTCGGTCAGCCGGGCGGCTTGGCCTTTTTCCCACAGGATCAAGGGCTGCCCGAGCATCTGTTCCCAGCGTTTGAGCTCGCCCCAGATGTGGCGATAAGACAACTGCAAAATTCTGGCTGCACCTGCAATAGAGCCGGTGGCTCGCACGGACTGAAGCATGTCCATCAAGGGGTTGCGCAAAGGACTGGTTTGGTCACGCGGCTCAGCTGGCGTTTGATGGGGTGTCCAGCTGTAAGAGAGTTTGATGTGTTGCACGGACAAGAGTTTGCCTCATTCTGGTTGGCGACTCTTCAATGCTGAGCGGCTTTGTCCTATGTATTGCATTTCATAGCGGACATCCCTTAGGCGAAGGCGACATGTTGTCCATTAGCATTCGTGCCAAGTTATGAACACCTTCACCGACAGCGTCCTGACGGCGCTGAACCTCGTCACTTCTTTTGATCCTGCCCTGTGGGTGGTCGTCACCCGGTCTTTGGCCGTCAGTGCCACGGCTTGCCTGCTGGCCTATGGCGTGGGCGTGGCGCTGGGCGCTTGGTTGGCGGTGTCGCGTTTTCGTGGCCGGGGCGTTGTTTTGGTGGGTCTGAACACTTTGCTGGCGCTGCCCTCGGTGGTGGTGGGCTTGCTGGTGTATTTGCTGCTGTCGCGCACCGGGCCTTTGGGTTTTTTGGGCTGGATGTTCAGCTTTCAGGCCATGGTGCTGGCCCAGTTCATTTTGGTGGTGCCGGTGGTCACGGCGCTCACGCGCCAGGTGGTCGAAGACGTGGAGCGCCAGCACGGCGAGCAATGGGCCTCACTGGGCGCAGGCCCTTGGCTGCGCAGCTTGTTGCTGGCTTGGGATGAGCGCCTGGCTTTATTGACGATTGCCGTGACAGCCTTTGGTCGCGCCATCTCGGAAGTGGGCGCGGTCATGATCGTCGGCGGCAACATCGACGGCTTCACCCGGGTCATGACCACCGCGATTGCCCTGGAAACCAGCAAGGGCGACTTGCCGCTGGCGCTGGGGCTGGGCATGGTCTTGCTGGCGGTGGTGTTGCTGCTCAATGCGCTGGTGGCGGTGCTGCGGCGCTGGGGTGAGGTGCGCCATGGGCGGCCCGCTGCGGCCGATGGACTGGTGGGTGCGCAGCCATGAGCGCCGCGCAGATCACGCTGGACGCGGTGAGCATCCAACTGGGTGCGCAACAGGCCTTGAAGGGCGTGAGCTTGCGCATTGCGGCCGGTGAACGCGTGGCACTGGTGGGGGCCAACGGCTCGGGTAAAAGCAGCTTGCTGCGCACACTGCACAGCTTGTTGCCGCCCACACAAGGGCAGGTGACTCAAGCGCCGGGTGTGCGCCAGGCCATGCTGTTCCAAAGGCCGCACATGCTGCGCTTGTCGGCCTTGAACAATGTGACGCTGGGTGTGTGGCTGGACCGATCTCTGGCTTTGAATTGGCGCGCCGCCCAGGCCGTGGCCCAGCAGGCTTTGCATCGTGTGGGCTTGCAGGCGGTGGCGAGGCAAAGTGCCCGCCAGTTGTCGGGTGGGCAGCAGCAGCGCCTGGCCTTGGCCCGCGCTTGGGCACGCCAGCCCGATGTCTTGCTGCTCGATGAGCCCACGGCCAGTTTGGACCCGCACGCCAAACGTGAGGTGGAGGCTTTGATGGCCGACTTTGCTTCAGGCCCAGCACCCGACAAGCCTTTGACCTTG
>JBIKQY010000323.1:0-3547 GCA_044349465.1 Limnohabitans sp.
CGCAGCCGCTTGCATCATCATGGGCTCGGGTGTGCCCACCACGCCCACTTACATCATCCTGGCGTCCATCGTCGCCCCGGCGCTGGCAGGGCTGGGGGTGCCGCAACTGGCGACCCACTTCTTTGTCTTTTACTACGGCGTTTTGGCTGATGTGACACCGCCTGTGGCTCTGGCCGCCTTTGCAGCAGCCGGGATTGCCCGCAGCGAACCCATGAGCACCGGCATGACGGCTTTCAGGCTGTCCATGGGCAAGGTGCTGGTGCCCTTTGCTTTTGTCTACACGCCTGCGTTGTTGTTCATTGACTTCACCTGGTTCTCGTTCTTGCTGGCCACTGTTTGCGCTGTCGTGGCTGTGATGGGGCTGGGTGCGGCCTACACAGGCTTTGTGGCCCGGCCCATCGGAAAGCTGTCATTCTGGTTGTTGAATGCACTGTCCATTTCCCTGGTGTTTGCCAATCCTGTGGTCGCGGCTGTGGCCATTCCGGGTGTGCTGCTGATCTTGCTGTGGCACAGCCGCCCCTTGCCGCAAACCGCCTGAGCCCATGCCCATCCATTTGTTTGAACGCGCCCAACTGCGCGCCACCCCCTGGAAAAACGGCGGCGGCGTGACGCGTGAAATCGCTTGCCATCCTCCACAAGCGGGCATGCAGAATTTTGACTGGCGCATCAGCATTGCGCACATTGCCAGCGACGGTGATTTTTCGGTGTTTGCGGGTGTGGACCGGGTCATCACGCTGCTCGAAGGTGGTGGTGTGCAGTTGAGCAGCGCAGATGGCAGTGTGTTGCATGCGCTGGACACACCTTTGCAGCCCTTTGCCTTTTCTGGCGATGCCGCAGTGCATGGCCGTTTGCTGAACGGGGACTGCCACGACTTGAATGTGATGACGCGCCGCGGCGTGTGCCAGGCCGAGGTGCGCGTGTTGCGGCGTCATGAGACTGGGTTGCCCGCCCCTGCCGGCTTGCTGATGGCCATTCGGGGCACATGGCAGGTACAGGCCGATGGCACCGACACAGCCAACAGTCAGAAGCACACGCTTGGCGCACAAACAGGCCTTTGGTGGCATGACAACACGCTGGCCTGTCAATGCCACTTCGCCGACTCAGACCCGGATGCGGCTTTGTTGGCCGTCCGCTTCACATCCAGCCCGTCCTGAAACACCACGATGCATCACCAGCTGTTTGCCGAACACGCCTTGCTGCCAGACGGCTGGGCCCGAGATGTCTTGCTGCAATGGAATGCCCAAGGCCAATGGCAAGCCATCCAGGCAGGGCAGACCGTTAGCCCCCAAGTGCCACGCGCCGCAGGGCCGGTGCTGCCGGGCATGCCCAATTTGCACTCGCATGCTTTTCAGCGCGCGATGGCCGGCCTGACGGAATACCGAAGCCACACGCAAGACAGCTTTTGGAGCTGGCGCGCGCTCATGTACCAATTTGCCGCTCAACTCGGCCCCGCACAACTGGAGGCCATCGCCACCGCCTTGTATGTGGAAATGCTGGAGGCGGGCTACACCAGCGTCTGTGAATTCCATTACCTGCACCACGACGCCCACGGCCACGCTTATGCCGACGCGGCCGAGATGTCGCTCAGCCTGCTGCGCGCCGCCCAGCGCACCGGCATCGGCATGACGCTGTTGCCCGTGCTCTACCAAAACAGTGGCTTTGGGGGGAGCGCGCCCACAGCGGGACAAAGCCGATTCATCCACAGCACCGAGGCCATGCTGAGCTTGCTCGAACGCCTGCGGCCCGCTTGTGATGCCCAATCGGCCCGGCTGGGGCTGGCACCGCACTCTTTGCGGGCGGTGACACCCGAGAGCCTGCGGGAGGTGCTCACGGGACTGAAGGCGCTGGACACCAGCGCGCCCATCCACATCCACATCGCGGAACAAACGGCCGAGGTCAATGCTTGTGTGGCCTGGTCAGGACAACGCCCGGTGGCCTGGCTGCTGGACCATGCGCCTGTGGATGCACGCTGGTGCCTGGTGCACGCCACGCACATGGATGCACACGAATACCAGCGGGCAGCTGCATCGGGTGCCGTGGCCGGTCTGTGCCCCAGCACCGAGGCGAATCTGGGTGACGGCATTTTTGACTTCAAGACCTGGCAAAACCACCAAGGCGCTTGGGGCATCGGCTCGGACAGCCACATCGCGGTGAACCCGGCCGAAGACCTGATGCTGCTCGAATACAGCCAGCGCCTGTCTTTGCGGCAACGCAATGTGGCGGCCAACGCGCATCAACCGGACGTGGCCCAAGCCCTGTGGCAAGGGGCTGTGGCCGGTGGCGCGCAGGCCACGGCCCGGCCCGTGGCCGGGCTGACGGTGGGGCAGCAGGCCGACTTCATCGTGCTCGATGCCCATCACCCCGCCTTGGCCGGCTTGTCGCCCGACCAAATGCTGGCCAGCCATGTGTTTGCCAGCAGCCGCCAAAGCGCTTTGGCACAGGTCTGGTCTGGCGGTCAGCGGGTGGTGCAAGAAGGTCGCCATGCGCTGCACAACGAAGCCATGGCGGGGCTGGTACAAGCCCGCCATGATTTGCTCAAAGTCTGATGGCGCGCTGTTTCAGACCGCGCCAGCCAAAGGCAAATTGAGCAACAGGTTTTGCGGCTTGAGTTTGAGCAATCCCTGCTCATTCATGGCCAAGCCCAAATACACCGGCTTGCCCTGCACGTCGGCGCGCATGTCTTGCGGGTTATCAAAGCGCAGCTTGAACAGGCTGATGAGTTGCTGCTGGCGTTGGGCTGACAGCTCGGTGCCTTGGTACAGATCGTTGAGCAAAGCGGTGGCCGTGACGTCCAAACCCACATGCCAGCGCCAAGCAGGGTCGTCCACTTTTTGCACCGGCTCGATCTGCACGGCCACACCCAAAAAGTGTTGCACCCACAGCGCCAGTACCGCCGACAAGGCTTTGAGGCCCGAGCGGGCGTTGACCATTTTGAGGATCAGCCCGTGCGGTAATTCGTTCTGGATTTCGTGCGTCATGTCGAGCAAGAAGGCATAGCGCCCCAAGCCTTCACGCTGCGCGAGGTAACGGTCTTCGTTGTCTTTGTGCAGCACCTTCACATCGACCGCCTTGAGCGGCGCACCGCCCTCCATCAGCAAGCGGCCCATCTCACCCAGGCCACCTGTGGCTTGCAAGTTATCGAGCGTGTCGCTGTCGCCTGACAGCACACGGCCCTCCTGCACCGTGATGCGTTGGCGGCGAAACAGCAGCTCGGCCGCACGCCAAATCCAGGCATCGTCCACCCCGGTCAACACATTGCACACGATGGCTTGCACCACCAGGTCGATGAACAGGGGCGGCAGCTGGATGTTGCCGCTCTGAATCCAGCCCATGTAGGCCGCTTCCAGAGAGCCCGCGCTTTCCACTTCATCGCGAAAACGCAGGAACAGTTTGTAGTTTTCACGGACATCGTCGTCCTTGAAATGTTTGTAGTCTGCAGGCGTGACCTGCATGTGGGGCGACTCGGTCAGGGCGGCATGCAAACGCTTTTCGGCCTTGCACGATTCGGGCACCAACGCCAGTTCGGGGCGCTGCAGCCACAGCCGCC
>JBIKQY010000259.1:0-4391 GCA_044349465.1 Limnohabitans sp.
GCCTGATCGTTTTCATTGAAAGCAGGGTTTTGGTCTGGCGCATGCTGCAAAGCCATTAAGAAACAACATGTCCGATATTTCAATTCAAAACCTTTACAAGACCTACCCGGGTGTCACACCCGTCAAGGCGCTGGAAGACATCCACCTCCAAGTGGCTCCGGGTGAGCTGGTGGCTTTGCTCGGGCCTTCGGGCTGCGGCAAATCCACCTTGCTCAACCTGATTGCCGGGTTTGAGCAGCCCACAGCGGGCCAGCTGCTGGTCAATGGTGGCGTTGTCAGTGCACCTGGACCTGACCGTGGCGTGGTTTTCCAAGAAGCCGCATTGTTTCCCTGGCTGAGTGTCTGGGACAACGTGATTTTCGGCCCCAAGGTGCAGGGCATGGCCCGCAGCGAATACGAAGACCGTGCCCACGAAATGATCAAGATCGTTGGGCTGAGCGATTTCAAGAACCATTTGCCTGTGCAGCTGTCGGGTGGCATGCGCCAGCGTGTGGGCATTGCCCGTATCTTGACGCTGGGATCACGCGTTTTGCTGATGGACGAACCCTTTGGTGCGCTGGATGCACAAACCCGTCTGACCATGCAGGAGCTGCTGCTCACGGTGTGGCAAAAGCTCAAACCCACCATCATCTTTGTCACACACGACATCGATGAGGCGATCTTTTTGGCCAGCACGATTTACGTGATGTCGGCCCGCCCGGGCCGCATCCAGACCAAGATCACCGTGCCGCTGGCGCGTCCACGCACCGTGGCCGACACGGCCAGCGAGACCTTTGCCGCACTCAAGCTCGAGATCCTCAACCTCATTCGACACTGACATGGCCAACCCCCGCATTCCCTACCGCTTCTCCAACGATGGTCCGGCCCTCAAGGCCGCGCCTGAGGGAGCCATCATGGTGCACTTGGTGGTGAACGTGGAGCACTGGCAATTCGAGTCGAGCATGCCGCGGACCATCATCACACCGCCGCATGGCAAAGAGACGGTGCCCGATGTACCCAACTTCAGTTGGGCCGACTACGGCATGCGGGCCGGTCTGCCGCGCATCTTGCGGGCCATCCAAGACCGTGGCCTGCCCGCCTCCACCAGTTTCAACGCCGGGGTCATCAACGCTTACCCTCACGCAGCGCAAGCCATGCACGACGCAGGCTGGGAGTTCATTGGCCATGGCGTGCACCAGAAAAGCCTGAACCACAACCAGGGCGAGTCCGAAGAATCGCTGATCGCGATGAGTCTGGACATGATCGAGCGCTTCACGGGCCAGCGGCCCCGAGGCTGGCTCAGCCCTGGTTTGCGTGAAACACACGACACCCCCGAGTTGCTGAAAAAACAGGGCGTGGAATACGTTTTTGACTGGGTGGTAGACGATGTGCCCAGTTGGATGCAAACGCGCAACGGGCCTTTGCTGGCCATGCCCTACAACCTGGAAATCAACGACTCGATCGTTTACGCGATTGAAAAGCACACCAGCGACGACATGTACGAACGCCTGGCACGCACGCTGGCATTGTTTGAGCGCGAAGCGACCACGCACCCCCGCGTGCTGGCCATCGGCCTGCACCCGCACCTGATCGGTGTGCCGCACCGCTTTGCCAGCTTCGAGCGCATGCTGGACTTGCTGATGAAGTCACCTCAGGTGTGCTTCATGAATGGCGGGCAGATTGCCGACTGGTACACCGCGCAAGTGCCGCCGCCTGGTCCTTGATCGGATTTGCTCTGCGCGCCCGCAAGCACCCCCTTGATCTCTCCAAACCCCGGGCAAGTCCAATGACTGGCCCCTTCGCAGGCCTCACGCATGAACCTCGAACTCGAACACAAACAAGTCATCGTGACCGGTGGCTCCAAAGGCATTGGCTTGGCCATTGCGCTTAACTTTGCCCGCGAAGGTGCGAAGCCCGTGCTGGTCTCGCGCCAACGCAGCAACCTGGATGCAGCCCTGGCGGCCTTTGCCCAAGAGGGCTTAGCCGCTCCCGCCATTGCTGAAATCGATTTGTCGCAGCCCGGCTCGGACCGCGCATTGTTCAATCTGTTTCCTGCGGCAGACATCCTGGTCAACAACGCCGGTGCCATTCCCGGCGGCAGCATCCACGACATCGCCGAAGACGCTTGGCGCGGGGCCTGGGAGCTCAAACTGTTCAGCTACATCAACCTCACCCGGCTGTATCTGGGGGCGATGGAGTCTCGCGGCCATGGCGTGATTTGCAACATCATCGGCATGGCCGGGGCGGCACCGCGCTACGAATACATTTGCGGCTCAGCGGCCAATGGGGCGCTGATCTCGTTCACACAGGGCGTTGGCGCAGGCAGCGTGCGCAAGGGCGTGCGCGTGTTCGGCATCAACCCTTCGCCCACGCGCAGCGACCGCATCGAAGGTGTACTCAGGCAGCAAGCGGCCAGCAAGCTGGGCGATGCCTCGCGCTGGCAGGAGATGACACAGAAATTGCCCTTTGGCCGGTTGGCCGAACCCGACGAAATTGCACGCTTGGCTGTCCATTGTTCATCCCCTGTGTGTGGCTATCTGAGCGGCACGGTCCTGCACGTCGACGGTGGGCAGCAATACGCTCCGAATTGAAATTCAAAGGCCTCGATGTCCATGGACCTGCTGCAAGCCCCAGAGACACTGCTGTTGGAAACCCACGCCGATGGCGTTTTGCAAGTCACCCTGAACCGCCCCGATGTGGGCAATGCCATCAACACGCGCATGGGGCAGGAGTTGCTGGACCTGTGGCTGCGCCTGACCCACGATGGGCAAGGCGTGCGCTGCGTGGTCTTGACCGGCGCAGGCTCGAAAATTTTCTGCGCAGGGGGCGACCTGAAAGAGCGCAAGGGCATGACACGCGCGCAATGGACACACCAGCATGAAATTTTTGAACGCATGTCATGGGCCTTGGTGGATTTGCCGCTGCCCGTGATCGCTGCCATCAACGGCCATGCTTATGGCGGCGGACTGGAATTGGCACTGTGCTGTGATTTCATCTACGCCAGCAGCAGCGCGCGCTTTGCCATGCCCGAGGTCACCTTGGGCATCATGCCTGGCATGGGCGGCACGCAAAACCTGCCCCGCGCCATCGGCGAGCGCCGCGCCAAAGAACTCATCATGACGGGCCAAGCCTTCACTGCCCAACAAGCGCTGGAGTGGGGCTTGCTCAATCAAAGCATCGAACCGGAACAGCTCTTGAGCGAAACCCTGCGCACGGCCCAAACCCTGGCGCGCAATGCGCCGCTGTCGGTGCGGCAAGTCAAGAAATCCATCCGCTACGGCGGACAGATGGAGTTGCGTACGGCTTACCGATTTGAGGTGGAGGCCTACAACCAGCTGGTGGACACCGAAGATCGGCGCGAAGGCGTGCTGGCCTTCAATGAGAAACGGCCGCCCCACTTCAAAGGCCAATGATGACCCACGCCGCCCCAACGCCCTGGAGCGAATGGCTGGTGGCGGCTTTGCGCAGGCCCATCGGTCTGCAGGACCGCCAACGTGGGGCACTGCAGCTGATCGACTGGATGGCTTGCGCGCATTTGGGGCAAACGACCGAGTTGGGCGATATTTTGCGGCGGTGGGCTGCCAAGCAGGCGCCCGGTCCCATTTGGGTTTGTGGGCACAGCGGCTTGCAGGCCGCAGAGGCGGCCCGCTGGAACGGCAGCCTGGGCAGCAGCCATGAAATGGACGATGTGCACCGCGAAGCCGTGGTGCACCCGGGCGACACGGTCATTCCTGCAGCGCTGGCCATGGCCCAGCGCGAAAACGCCAGCCCCGAAGCTCTGCTCGATGCGGTGGTGGTGGGCTACGAAACCGCCATTTTGCTCGGCCTGCTCAGCGGGCCAAGCCATTACGCCCAGTGGTACAGCACCGCGACGACCGGGGTCTTTGCCAGCGCCATGGCTTGCGCCCGCTTGCTGAAACTCGACGCCACACAGACGCAGCACGCCCTGGCCTTGGCCGGCATGCAATCTGCGGGCGTCTGGCAATGCCGCTTGGAGCCCGGCCTGGCCAAGCAGATGGCGGCAGGCCACAGCGCCCAAGCGGGCCTGTTGGCGGCCGACATGGCAGCTGCAGGCATGACCGGGCCTTTGTCTATTCTGGAAGGCCCTCTGGGCTGGTTAAAGGCCACTGGAGGCAACCTGGACGCGGCCCGGGCGCAAGCCCTTTTGCAAGCCGCACCCGAGCGCGCCTGGCGTGTGCACGAGGTCAGCTTCAAGCCCTGGCCCGCCTGCAGGCATGTGCACCCCGCCATCGAGTGTGCGCTGCAGATGCACACCCAAGGGGTCGACCCCGATCAGATCGCCAGCATTCGCCTGGACACCTATGGCGTGGCACTGTCGTTTGCAGACCAGCCCCACCCGCAAACGGCTTTGCAAGGCAAGTTCAGTTTGCAGCATGGTGTGGCTTGGGGCC
>JBIKQY010000260.1:0-4385 GCA_044349465.1 Limnohabitans sp.
GCGCGGGTGCAGCACCACCTGAACCCCGGCCAACAGCGCGGGCAAGGTCTGAATGCACAGGCCACCCACATGGAACATGGGCAGCGTGGACAGCACCTTGTCGCCTTCTACAAAGTCGTGCGCCCAAGCACTGGCGCGGGCGTTGGCCAACAGCGCCGCTTGTGTGTGCACCGCGCCCTTGGGCACGCCCGTGGTACCCGAGGTGTAGACCAGCAGCAGCGGCATGTCGCTGTGAACGTCAGGCAATGGCAGGCCGCGTGGTGCGGCACTGGCGATCAAGGTGTCGTGGTGGGTGTGCTTCAAGCCCTCGGCCTGCAGCGCAAGGGCTGTGCTCGCATGGTGGCTGTCGTGCACCAGCAGGCGCGGCTGCGCATCCTTCATGACCTGCTGCAACTCGGGCACCGCCAGCCGAAAGTTGAGCGGCAAGAAGACCGCCCCCAAACGAGCGCAAGCCACCAGCGTGACCAGTTGCAGCTCGTGGTTAAAGCCTAGCCAGGCCACGCGGTCGCCCGGCTGCACGCCCCAGTTGGATTGCAGGTGCGCGGTGACACGTGCCACGCGCCGCCAGAACTTGGCGAAGTCGTATTCAAAGGTCTGATCAGGCTTGCGCTCGTCACCCCTGAAGGTCATGGCCGTCTGTGCGCCGTGCTCGTGCGCGAGCTGCGCAAAGCGCGCCGCGATCAGGCTGGTTTCGTCGCCCAACATCACTCGTCTTTTTCGCCGGGTTCGTACAGGGCTTCGCGGCCAATGCGGTCCATGCACAGCTCGGCTGTCCAGGGCAGCATGAGCGAGCCGCAGCGCGCATCGCGGTACAGACGCTCCAGCGGCAAGCTCTTGAGCATGGACTGACCGCCGCAGGTGCGGATCGCCAAACGGGCGATGTCTTGCGCGTTTTCCATGATGGTGTACTGCGCGGCATAGGCCCGCAGGCGGGTGGACTTGGCTGGATCGACCTTGGCGTCTTCAATGGCGCGCAAGAACAGGTTGCGGGTTTGCTCGAGCTTGATGAACATCTCAGCCAAGGCGATCTGCTTGGTTGCGAACTGGCGGCGCTTGACGGGGCCGGTGCCAGGAATCTCGCCACGCAAATAGGCCACCGTGAAGTCGTAGGCCGCTTGCGCGATGCCCATGTACGTGGGCGAGAGCGTCATGAACATGTGCGGCCAGCGGCTGGCGGCCTGAAAGTACAGGCCTTGCGGCATGAGCGCCGCATCGTCGGGCACGAACACGTCTTTGAAAATCAGATTGCGTGACACGGTGGCGCGCATGCCCAGCGGATCCCAATCGCCTTCGATGGTCAAACCCGGCGAGGTGCGCGGGATGGCCAGGTACAGGGTGTCGCGGCGTGAGAGGTCAGCGCCCTCTTTCTTCTCGGTGCACAGCACGCCAAAGTAATCGGCAGCATCTGACAGGGATGCGAAGATCTTTTTGCCATTGATCTTCCAGCCACCATCGACCTTCACTGCGAGGGTGCCAAAGGGTTGCGCCCCTGAGGCCGCAGCGCCGCCTTCGGAAAAAGGCTGCGCATAAATCGCGCCGTCTTTCACCACCCGCGCAAAGTGCGTGGCCTGGTGCGTGCGGTGGGTGGCGCGCTGCTCGGGCGTCATCTCCAGATCTTCCGACAGCAAGCCGCTCCAAAGCATGGTGCAGACATGCATGTTGAAAGTGAGCGCCGTGGCCCCGCAGTAACGACCGAGTTCGGCCGACACCATCGCATAGGTGGCGTAGTCGGCACCCTGGCCGCCGTGCGCTTCGGGCACGCACAGCGCCAGCAAGCCCGAGTCACGCATGTCGTTGTAGTTGGCGAATGGGAACTGCGCGTCACGGTCGAGTTGCGCTGCGCGGGGGGCGAACTTCTCGCGGCCCAGTTGCCGGGCCAAGGCCATCAGCTTTTGCTGTTTCTCGGTCAGGGGGTAATCGTCGCCACAGATTGGCATGGTGTTCGGCATGACGGTTTGCTGGGAGTTGGCTTGCACGTCGCTCATGGTTGCATGTCCTTCAAGAATTTTTCGAGTTCGGCGTTGAACGCCTCGGGCTGTTCGTAATGCAGCAAATGCCCCGCGCCCGCCAGACAGGTGTAGCGCGCACCGGGGATCTTTTGCGCCATTCGTTCCATCACGGTGGGCGGTGCGGTGCGGTCATGCTGTGCGGCCAGGCACAGCACCGGCACGGTGATGGTGGGCAAAGCGGCGCGTTGCTCAAACTGCACCAGCGCATGCAAGGCGGCTCGGTAGGTGTCGGGCGGCACGGCCGACATGCTTTGGTGCGCCGACTTCAACTGGGTAGGGATAAAGTTGGCTTGGTCACCACCTGGTGCGGCCATTGTGGGGATCAGCTTGTCGGCGATGTCGCCCATGGTTTTGCCCGCTTCCAGAGGGGCCAAGCGCTGCGCCAAAAACTGCTTTTGGAAATCACCATCGCTGTTGCCAAAAGCCGGGCTGCTGGAGGCTAGCAGCAAGCCAGTGATGCGCTCTGGCTTTTGCGTCCAGGCTTGCAAGGCGACCATGGCCCCCATGCTGTGGCCCACAAACACGGCTCGATGGATGTGCGACGCGTCGAGCATCTGCCACAGAGCTTGCGCCAAGTGCGCAAAGTCATAGGGGGTGACCATGGGGCTATCGCCATAACCGGGCATGTCCCAGGCCAGGCTGCGCCAACCCATTTGGGCCACATGCGCTTGCTGCGGTGCCCATCCGTGTCGGCCACCGCCCACGCCGTGCAGGAACACCACGGCGGCCTCACCACGAGGCCCCACATCCGTAAAAGCTGGTGTATTCACGCGGACCTCCGGGTCTCTTGTCGGACTCTGCGAGTCCGACCTACAAAACAGCCCCAGCCTGATCGGGCGCGAGGCTGACAAATGGCAAACAGGCTGCTCATGCCAGCGCCGCGCTCACGACCTGACCGGCGTCGACCACCACGGTGTCGTCCAACCTGATGGTGCAGCCGCGCATGGGCAAATCGAAATGGCCTAGCGTGTGGCGGCCTGCGACTTCGTTGGCCCCGGTCGAGTACAAAAAGTTGCCCGCAAAGGCCCGCAGCTCGGTGCCGTTGCAGTCGCGCTTGTCGTAAAACGCCATCGCGTCCCAGCGTGCGGCCGGATTCAGGCCAAAGCCCACATGCGAAACCGCATAGGCGGCGCGGTGGCCCTCAAAGTCTTCCCAGGCCTTGTAGTAGCCGCGCATCATGTCCACATCGACGCCCTGCCCCTCGATGGCGACCACGCTGTCGTTCTCGATGGTCAAGCGGATCGTGTCACGCAGGTATTGCTTGAAGGTCAGGTTCACATCACCGGGGGCCATGACCAGCGTGCCGTTGACGCTGCCCGCCGCCGGGAACGCCAGCGCCAAGCCCGCAGGCCAGTGCGAGACCATGCCCGGCTTAGGGCAAAAGCCCCAAACGCCGCCGACCACCGCTTGTTTGTCGCCATGTTTCAGGTTCACGCGCAGGTCGGTGCCTGCGGCAGACGTCACATGCATTTGCTGCGCGGCGCGGAGCTTTTTCATGGCCGAACGCACCACGCCTTCGAGCGCCGGATCGGGCACGGTGCGTTCCAAAATTTCAGGGTGCTCGTTCGACACCATCAACAGGCGCGGCATGTGCCCGTCCACGCCCTTCATGATGGTGGGCAGCTCGGGGGCGTGCAGCAGGCCCTCGACAGTGCAGTCCACCACCATATCGGCGCGGGCCAGCGCGGCCACCACCGGGCCGAGTTGCTGAATAGCGTCACTGGCGCCTGTGGAACGCACGGGCGCGGGGGCGGTCAGCGGGGGCGTGGTCAGCGTCAACTCAAACACCTTGGCCCCCATGGCCTCCAGCGCAAGGCGGGCCAAATCCACGTTGACCCGGCGTGATTGGGTTTCGGCCAAAATGGCGACCACTTCGCCAGGCTGCACCTTGCACAGTGTGAAGGTGCGGGTAAACGCCGCGAGCCACCTGTTTTCGATTCGTTCCACCAGCATGCTTGTCTCCTTGGCCTGCAACGCTGAACGGCTCACCTGCAGGCATGAATGACCAGTTTATATGAAAATTCATGCAATTCAACTATGATCAACCCATGCATCAAGCCCCCCCATCTCACATCAAAGCGTTGAGCCCAGACTTTGAAACGCCGCATTTCAAGCAAGCACTCTCGCGCTTTGCCACGGGAGTGACCGTCATCACCACGTTCGCGCCGGGTGCACGCAAGGGCGATTCAGCCAGCAGCAGCTTTGTGGGCATCACCGCCAGTTCATTCAACTCGGTGTCGCTCACGCCGCCGTTGGTGCTGTGGAGCCTGGGGCAAGGCGCCAGCAGCGCACCGCTGTTCCATGCGGGCACGCATTACGTGGTGAACGTGTTGGCCGCCGATCAGCTGGATGTGTGCAACCGTTTTGCCTTCGGCA
>JBIKQY010000261.1:0-4384 GCA_044349465.1 Limnohabitans sp.
TCTGGATGTGTGCCAATCGGCGCTGAACAGCTTGTCGGGCATGGGCTGCACCGTGGACGAAGCACAACTGGGCATGCCGCCTGAGCAAATTTGGCAAGCCTGGCTGGTGTGGCGGCAGGCTTTGGTGGGGCCGCGCATCGCGCCTTTCCTGATCAACCCGGCCAACCGGGCGCACATCAAAGCCGAGGCGCTGTGGGAGCACGACCTGTCACTCAACCTGACAGGGGCCCAACTCATGGCCGCCAGCGCCAGCCGCACGCGCTTTTACCAAAGCATGCTGCAGCTGTTTGAAAAATTCGACGTGTTGGCCATTCCGGTGGCCCAGGTCTGGCCCTTTGATGTGTCGCTGCGCTGGCCGCAAAGCATTGCAGGCCAAAGCATGGACACCTACCACCGCTGGATGGAGGTGGTGATTTATGCCACTTTTGCTGGACTGCCCTCGATCAGCGTGCCCGCAGGCTTTGGCAAAAACGGCTTGCCCATGGGCTTGGCGCTGATTGGCAAACCCCAAGGCGACTGGGATTTGCTCAAACTGGCCCACGCCTACGAAATGGCCAACCAAGAGATGATCAATCAGCGGCCGCCAGGTATTTGAATGCAGGGTCCCCGAGTCTTCGCCCGGGGTGACACCGCCAACTCAAAAATCGCACTTCAGTTTTGTTGCCAAGGCAGGCCGCGATAGCGCCACCCGCCTGTTTGCCCCCGGTGCGCCTGCGCGTCCGGGTCGCCCTCAAAGCCTTCAAGGATGTTGTAAGCCTGCAAGCCAAGCGCTGTAGCGCGCTGAGCGGCGGCAATGGAGCGCACGCCGCTGCGGCACAGCAGCACCAGCTTTTTGCCGCCCGCGCCCACCGCTTGCACACCCGCGTCAAAGTCGGGGTTCATGGCCATGCCGGGCCATTGCTTCCAGGCCAGGGCGTGCGCGCCGGGCACAAAGCCCACCCAGGCACGCTCGGCATCGCTGCGCACGTCCACCAGTTCGGCCTCGCCCGACTGCACCCAGGCCCAAGCTTGCTCCGGCGACACATCGCCGGCATAACCGTTGGCAGCGGCGGGCTGGGGGGTGGCGGGTGAGGTCATGGCGTGGGGTCCTGCTGGGTTGATCAATCGGGTCTGAATCATAGCTTTTTGCACCCCAGCCCTGCATCGCAAGGCTGTCAGTGACAGGACAGGCTGCAGCGGCTAAGATGCGGGTTTTGGTTGACGTTTACGTCAACGTCAAAGCCCCGCTCACAAAACCGCTTGCTACCGGAGTCGCCCCATGACCGATCTGTCCGCTGAATTCAAAGCCCTGGCCGAATACCGTCCCACGAACAAAGTGCGCTTTGTTACCGCCGCCTCTTTGTTTGACGGCCACGATGCCGCCATCAACATCATGCGCCGCATTCTGCAAAGCATGGGCGCCGAAGTCATCCACCTGGGCCACAACCGCTCGGTGGACGAGGTGGTGACCGCCGCGCTGCAAGAAGACGCGCAAGGCATCGCGATCAGCTCTTACCAGGGCGGGCACAACGAATACTTCACCTACATGACCGAACTGCTCAAGGCCCGAGGCGGCGAGCACATTCAGGTGTTTGGCGGTGGTGGCGGCGTGATCGTGCCGTCCGAGATCCGCATGCTGGCCGAGCATGGCGTGCGCATTTTCAGCCCCGAAGACGGGCAGAAGATGGGACTGGCCGGGATGATCGGCGAGATGGTCATGCGCTGCGACAAAGACGTGAGCCCGCTGGCACCGAAAGATGTGGCCGCGATTCAGGGCCACGGCGAGATGAACTGGCGCGCATTAGCCCAGCTGATCACGGCGCTGGAAAACGACAAGGCCGACGCGGGCGTTGTCAAAGCTGTGCGAGAACAAGCGGCGCAAAAGAAGGTACCCGTGCTGGGCATCACCGGCACCGGCGGTGCAGGCAAGTCTTCGCTCACCGACGAATTGATCCGCCGCCTGCGCCTGGACCAGGACGACGCGCTGCGCGTGGCCGTGATTTCCATCGACCCCTCGCGCCGCAAGAGCGGTGGCGCCCTGCTGGGCGACCGCATCCGCATGAACGCGATTTCGCCCTGGTCACAAGGCCCGCGCGTGTTCATGCGCTCGCTGGCCACACGTGACTTCGGCTCTGAAATTTCAGCCGCCCTGCCCGACGTGGTCGCGGCCTGCAAGGTGGCGGGCTTTGATTTGATCGTGGTCGAGACCTCGGGCATTGGCCAGGGCGACGCCGCCATCGTGCCGCATGTGGACGTGCCCATGTACGTCATGACGCCCGAGTTCGGTGCGGCCAGCCAGCTCGAGAAAATCGACATGCTGGACTTTGCCGAGTTTGTGGCGATCAACAAATTTGACCGCAAGGGCGCGTCTGACGCCCTGCGCGATGTGGCCAAGCAAGTGCAACGCAACAAAGAAGCCTGGACAGTGCCCACCGAGCAAATGCCGGTGTTTGGCACCATGGCAGCCCGCTTCAACGACGACGGCGTGACCGCCCTGTACCAAGCCCTCAAGGCCCGATTGGCCGAGCTGGGCATGAAGACCACCGAAGGCCGTTTGCCTGTGGTCAGCGTGCGCTACAGCACCCACCAGAACCCCGTGGTGCCGTCTTCCCGCACCCGTTACCTGGCCGAGATCAGCGACACGGTGCGCGGCTACAAAAAGCGCGCCATCGACCAATCGCGCCTGGCCCGCGAAATCCAGCAACTGCGCGCTGCTGCCCGCATGCTCGAAGTGGGCAAATCCGGTCGCGCTAAAGCCGCAGAAGCCGCGATTGACCTGGCCGTGAGCCGCGAACAAACGCAAGACCCCACAGCCCGCAAACTCTTGGCCCAGTGGCCCGACATGCAAAAAGCCTATGCGGGCGACGAGTACGTGGTGAAGATCCGCGACAAAGAAATCCGCACCGCGCTGACCACCAAATCGCTGAGCGGCACCACCATCCGCAAGGTGGCCTTGCCCCAATACGAAGACGATGGCGAAGTGCTCAAGTGGCTGATGCTGGACAACGTGCCCGGCAGCTACCCCTACACCGCAGGCACCTTTGCCTTCAAGCGCGAGGGCGAAGACCCGACCCGCATGTTTGCCGGTGAAGGCGACCCCTTCCGCACCAACCGCCGCTTCAAGCTGGTGTCTGAGGGCCTGCCCGCCAAGCGCCTGTCCACCGCGTTTGACTCGGTCACGCTGTACGGCAACGACCCCGACCTGCGTCCGGACATCTACGGCAAGATCGGCAACTCGGGTGTGAACGTGGCCACGCTGGACGACATGAAGGTGCTGTATTCGGGCTTTGACCTGTGCAACCCGACCACCAGCGTATCTATGACCATCAACGGCCCCGCGCCGTCGATTTTGGCCATGTTCATGAACACGGCCATCGACCAGAACATCGACAAGTTCAAGGCTGAAAACGGCCGCGAGCCCACCGAGACAGAGACCGCCAAGATCAAGGAATGGGTGCTGGCCAATGTGCGCGGCACGGTGCAAGCCGACATCCTGAAAGAAGACCAAGGCCAAAACACCTGCATTTTTTCGACCGAGTTTTCACTCAAAGTGATGGGCGACATCGCGCAGTATTTTGTGCACCACGACGTGCGCAACTTCTACAGCGTGTCCATCTCGGGTTACCACATCGCTGAAGCGGGTGCCAACCCCATCAGCCAGCTGGCCTTCACGCTGTCCAACGGTTTCACCTTTGTGGAAGCGTATCTGGCGCGTGGCATGCACATCGACGACTTCGCGCCCAATTTGTCGTTCTTCTTCAGCAACGGCATGGACCCCGAGTACACCGTCATGGGCCGCGTGGCACGCCGCATCTGGGCGGTGGCCATGAAAGAGAAATACGGCGCGAACGAGCGCTCACAAAAACTCAAGTACCACATCCAGACGTCGGGCCGCTCGCTGCACGCGCAAGAGATCCAGTTCAACGACATCCGCACCACGCTGCAAGCGCTGATCGCGATCTACGACAACTGCAACAGCCTGCACACCAACGCGTTTGACGAAGCCATCACCACGCCCACCGCAGACTCGGTACGCCGTGCCATGGCCATCCAGCTGATCATCAACCGCGAGTGGGGCTTGGCCAAGAACGAGAACCCGAGCCAAGGCGCCTTCATCATCGAAGAGTTGACCGAATTGCTGGAAGAAGCCGTGCTGGCCGAGTTTGAAAAAATCGCCGAGCGCGGCGGTGTATTGGGCGCGATGGAAACCGGCTACCAGCGCGGCAAGATCCAAGACGAATCCATGCACTACGAGATGCTCAAGCACACCGGCGAGCTGCCCATCATCGGCGTCAACACCTTCCGCAACCCCAAGGGCGACGAAGTCATGGAGACGCTGGAACTGGCCCGCTCGACTGAAGAAGAAAAGCAGTCGCAACTCCAGCGCCTGAACGACTTCCACGCC
>JBIKQY010000262.1:0-4377 GCA_044349465.1 Limnohabitans sp.
AGAGCACCTTCCGAACCTTTGCCCACTCGCCCCGGCCCATGCGCCGGGCTTTGTTGCAAGAGCTGGAGCGCACGGCACCCGAGTTGTTTGCCGGGGTGCGCTCGACCGTGTTTCGCAGCTGGGACAAACCGACCATCGTGTCTGACTTTGTGCTGCGTTGGGCGCTGGCGCATGGCTTGGCGCAGCTGCGCTCTTACCGCCACCGCCATGTGTCCACGGGCGACGCCGATCAGCAGGCGCAGCTGCAGGCCTTGGCTGACGAGTTCGGGGCGCTCGACTTTTTTTGCATCAACGACACCACCGACGATGCGCACGCCCAAGACCCGCGTTTGCAGCAGGTGCAGTCGGTGCTGCAGGCCATGTTGCCGCAGGCTTCGGGCTTTGAGCAGTTGGGGCGCGGTGCATCGCAGACCCAAGAAGCGCTGGCAGGTCAATCGGCCGAGATTCACCAAGGCGCGCAAGCGCCAGCGGCCCACCAAAGCCCGGTGTCGGGGTCGCGCCGCAGGGCTTGAGGGTTCGTGTCAGCGCAAAGAGCTGGCGCTCACGCCCGACATGGGCAGGGCCAAGGGGTCTGACTCGTTGATCTCATCTTGTGGGCCTGCTGCCAACAGGGCTGCAGTGTCCGAAGCGTTGTGACCCCCCGTGCGGCTGGGGGTTTTTTGCAAAGCCTGGTGCTTGCTGACTCGGCCGCGCACCCGCATGCGCCAGACCCGGAAAGACCGGGCTTTGAGGTGCTGTCGCATCAGGGCAATGACCTGGGCTTCGCTCAAACCAAACTGCAGGGCCATGGCTTCGAAGGGTGTGTCGTCTTGCCAGGCCATGCCAATGACGGCCGACACGTCTGCGGCGCTCATGGCCCCATGCAAGTCGTTTTTGGGGGCTGCGGGCAAATCGGGTTGTGTCATGGGCGGGTTCGTTTGGGGGCTGTCGGGCAGTTTATTTTGCCCGTTCACGAACAGACCCTAACCGGCTTCAGGTCCGTGCCACTGGGCTGGGGCCTGCGCGAAACGAGGCGGCCAGGGCCACGGCTTCTTTCACGTCCACGCAGATGCCGTCGGCACCCAGGCTGCGGGCCTCGTGGGATTGCACGGTGAAGATGGGGCCGCCCAGCAGCACGCCGGGTTCGGGGTTGCCCGATGCGGCCTTGAGGGCGCGGATCAGGCCCGGCAAGGTCTTCAGTTGAGCTTCGGTGGCGCACGAGATGCCGATCACGTCAAACCATTCGTTGCTGACCGCGTGCACCAGCTCTTTTTCGGAGAGCGAGATTTCGATGACCACGTCCCAGCCGGCTTTGCGGAAAAAGTCGGACACGATGGTCATGCCCAAAAAATGCTGCGAGCCGGGGGCCGAGGCCAGCATGATGCGCTGAACATCGCCGCCCAGTTGCGGGCCGTTTTGGTATTCGAAGCCCAGGCGGTGCGTGATCTCGTGCATGCGCACCAGGCCACAGGTGACTTCGGTGAAGTCGCACAGGTCTTGCTCCCACATCAGGCCCAGCTGCCGCGCGGCTGGGGCGATCAGCTCCAGAAAAATCCGGTCGGTGGTGATGCCCTGGTGCAGCAGCTCGTCGATGAATTGTGTGGTCTCGCTGGCTTTGCTGGATTTGCTCAGGGCCACAAACGTGGCCAGTTGTTTGGGCGAGATGCCAAGGCCTTGGGTGGTGGGGTCCACCTCGGCCTGCGCCACCCGGTGCGCCTGCACCAGGCGCGGAATGATCTGGGTCTCGATGACCTCGGTCAGGGACCGTTTGCACTCGTCCTGAGCGCTGAAGTTGTCGGCGTTGTTGGACTTGGCCTGAATGCCGCTCAAGCGTTGCCCAAGGGACGACATGAGGGTGAGCAAGGCGCTTGCATGTGCCTTCAGCGGGTTGAAGTGAAGGCCCGGTAGATTGAGGTACATCAAGAGGTCCAAAAGTAAGTTTTGACCTTAACGCTTTCAACGTTTTATCGCAAGGCTTTAGGGCGGGGCTTAGCTAGGGGTTATCACCCGTAATTCAGGTGTTTATCGGTCAACACCTATGCAGCACTTCAAGTTCAGGCTGATCATAAAGCGTTGGATGCACGAATAAGTGGGTATTTAAAGTTTCACAATGAAACAAATTTATAGCTTTTAAGGTTCATTTTTATCTTGAGCTCAGTAAACTGACCGACGCCTGACAAGGGCGTTTTTCACATTCAAAACACAAGGGAATAGAACATGAAACGATATGGTGCCGAATTTTTGGGAACCTTCTGGCTGGTGCTGGGCGGTTGCGGCAGTGCTGTTTTGGCCGCTGCATTTCCGGAGGTGGGCATCGGCCTGCATGGCGTGTCATTGGCTTTTGGCCTGACGGTGTTGACCATGGCTTTTGCCATTGGGCACATCTCGGGTTGTCACCTGAACCCGGCGGTGTCCATCGGTTTGTGGGCCAGTGGTCGTTTCCCGGCCAATCAACTCTTGCCCTACATCGTGGCGCAGGTTTTGGGGGGCATTGTGGCCGGTGGCGTTTTGTACCTGATCGCCAGTGGCGCGGCCGGTTTTGATGTGAGCAAGGGCTTTGCTTCGAATGGCTTTGGCGCACATTCACCAGGTGGCTATTCGATGACGGCGGCTTTGCTGACCGAAGTGGTGATGACCATGTTCTTCTTGATCATCATCCTGGGGGCCACCGACAAACGTGCGCCTGCTGGCTTTGCACCCATTGCCATTGGCTTGGCCTTGACGCTGATTCACCTGATCAGCATCCCGGTGACCAACACCTCGGTCAACCCCGCCCGCAGCACTGGTGTGGCTTTGTACGTGGGTGACTGGGCTGTGGCGCAGTTGTGGCTGTTCTGGCTGGCCCCGATCGTGGGCGCGGTGCTGGGTGCGGTGTCATACCGCCTGATTGCCAGCGAAGAGAAATAAAACCTGCGGCGGTTTTTTTCAGGGGCCGGTGATGGCTTGGGCCACGATGTCGGCCGAGCCAGCCGCCAGCGTGAAGCCCAAGCCACCGTGGCCCGCGTTCAGCCAGAGGTTGCTGGGGCCTTGCGCCTGCCGCCCCAAGATGGGCAGGCCCGTGGGGGTGGCCGGGCGCATGCCGGTCCAGGGCCGAACATCGCGCCAGTGCGAGCAATCGCCAAAGAGGTCCTTTGTGTCGTGCTGCAAACTGTCGATACGCTGTTGAATCACGCGGGTGTCGCGGCCGACCAATTCGACCATGCCCGCCACACGCAGGCGATCGCCCAACCGGGCAAAGACCACTTTGCGGGCGCTGTCGGTGATGCTGACCCTCGGGGCCAGGCTCGGGCCGTCGGTGTCGACGGTGATGCTGTAGCCCTTGAGGGGGTAAATGGGCAAGCGGATGCCCACCTGCGCCGCCAGTGCCGGGGCGCTGTGGCCAGTGCTCAGCACAAAGGCGTCAGCTTCGATGTCCTGGCCGTTGCGCAGTTGCACCGCCTGAAGCCGGCGCTCACGCACGACCAGCCGCTCCACCGCATGGCCCATGCACCATTGAACGCCCCGAGTGGACAAAATCTTGACCAGTGACTGGCACAGTTTGAGGCAGTCTGCGGCGCATTCGCTGTCGGTGTAAATGCCGCCTGCAAAGGCATCACGGCGGGGGGCCAAGGCGGGCTCGATGGCGCAGGCTTCGTCGCTGGAGACCGCTTGTTGCGCTGCCCCGCCCAAGCTTTGCTGCAAAGCCAATTGTTGGCGAGCCCCTGCAAAGTCGGCGACTGATCGGAACATCACCAGTTTGCCGCTGCTGGTGAAATCAAAATCCAGCGCTTCATGCGCTCGCCAATGGTCGAGGGTGGCGCGGCTCTTGGCGGCCAGGCGCAGCAATTGCGCCGTGGTGCTCTGAGACTGGGTGGTGTTGCAGGCCTTTAAAAATTGCAGCAACCAGGACCATTGCGCCGGGTCCCATTGCGGCCGGATCTTCAGGGCCGAAGAGGGCGAGAGCAGCAACTTGGGCAATTGGACCCAGATGCCAGGGTCGGCCATGGGTTGAACATAGGCGTAACTCAGTTGGGCCCCGTTGCCGCCGCTGGCGCCTTGTCCCGCTTCTGCCTGGTCAACGACCGTGACACGGTGACCTCTTTGGGTGAGCGCATAGGCCGTGCTCAGGCCCACAATTCCCGCGCCCATGACACACACATGCATTGACTGCCCCTTTGGCTGAAAGACGTCTCCCCCTGCGATGCTTAGGGGGATCGATATCAGAGTCTACCCTTGGGTCGTCACCTTCGTGGCAGCAAATGCGACAAGATGTGATACACCTGCAGCTGTGTTTTTTTCAACCGCTGAGAACTTGCTGATCGGCAAAAAAAGGATTCATCATGAAGCGTCGTCAACTGTTTATGGTTTTGGGTCTGGCTGCGGCCATCGCTGCACCTGTGCAAGCGCAACAATTTTTCC
>JBIKQY010000263.1:0-4372 GCA_044349465.1 Limnohabitans sp.
TTCCAGCGCCAGACCCAGGCCCCTGCAAAGCCCAGTGATCCGCGTGAGGCCACGGCAAAACGGTTGCCGGTGGAAATGAGGGCCAGCCAATGGCGTTGCGGGTCGTAGGCCAGCAGCTTTTGGCCGCGCAGGCTTCGGCGCAGATTCTCGGCCAGGGGCTTGGCCATGCGCACGGCGAACACACCGGCTTTTTCCAGGGGGCGCTCCACAAACGAGGCAATGTCACCGGCGGCGAAGACCAGCGGGTCGTTCAGGGTTTGCAGCTGGGGGTGCACCAGGATGAAGCCTTGTTTGTCCAGCGCCAAACCTGTGCTTTGCAGCCAGTCGGGGCCACCGGCCTGGGTGACCCACATGGTTTCGTCGGCATCGAAGGTGCGTCCGTCGCGCGTGTGCACGCAGCCGGGCGAGACCTGAACCACCTCGGCCTGGGTGTGCACCTCGACATTGCGCTCTTGCAGCACTTGGGCAAAGCGCTGGCGCACGCCCTTGTTGTGCGTGGGCAAGATGCTGTCGCCCGAGGTCAGCAGCACGAATTTCAGGTCTTCGGGGCTGCGGCCCAGAGCCTTGAGTTCGTGGCGCAAGCGGTACTGCATGGACAGCACCAACTCCACACCGCCTGCGCCCGCGCCCACCACGGCAATCGTCATGCGCCCCCGGTTCACCGGCCAATGGCGGGCTTTGTCCAGCAGGGCCAGCCAGCGCTGGTTGAATTGTGCAATCGGCTTGACCGGCACGGCCAGGCTTTGAGCACCTTCAACCTGACGCATCTGAGGGGTTGAGCCGATGTTGATGGACAACAAGTCGTAAGCCACGGGCGGGCGGTTCTGGCAAATGACTTTCTGGTTTTTGCGGTCAATGCTGACCACCGCATCGTGGTACAGCCGTGCCCCGGCAAAGGCGCACAGGCGGCCCAGGTCAATGTGCACTTCGTCAAAGTTGTAATGGCCCGAAATGTAGCCCGGCAGCATGCCCGAGTAAGGCGTGTCGATGTCGGTGCAGATCACGGTGATGCGCACGCCCGGCTCGGGCTTCATGGCGAACATGCGCAGCACGCCCACATGGCTGTGACCGCCGCCGACCAGCACCAGGTCGCGCAGTACGGGTTGAGGGGAAGATTGCATTCAAAAGTTCCAGAGGTCTTGCACCCAGCGGTGCAAGGCGGCGCGTTCGGCCTGCGGTTCAAACAAGGGTGCGCGCAAGGCGCACTGATGCTGCAAGTGTGCCACCAGTGTGTGGCCGTTGGGGGTCTCGCGGCAAGCCAGCAGCAGCGCTGCCAAACCTGGCGCATGGCCGGGCTCGAACACGCCCGCGTAATCTTCGCCCAGCAGGCCCATGTTGCCATCGATGCGCGAAGCCAGCACGGGCGTGCCACTGCAAATGGCTTCCATCAGCACATGCGCGCCGCCTTCCATGCGGCTGCAGTGCACCAACAGGTGGGCGCGCTGGATGCGCTCAAGCGTCTGGCGGTGGGGCAATGCCCCCAGCCAGCGGTAATGTGGGCACTGCACCTGCGTGTCTTGCGCGGCCTGGCCCAGCGCGGCATCGAGCGGTGCGCCAATGTGATCGATCAAGATGCCGCTGTCAGCAGGCAACAAGCGGGCGGCAGCCATCAAGGTCAGGGGGTCTTTTTCGTCGCGCAAGTGGCCCACCATCACCACCCGCAGGTGGCGCGTGGTTTTGGGCAGGGTCTGGCGTGTGCCGGTCGACTGAAAGATCACGCGGGCTTTGGCTTGGTGCTGGGGCGGCAGGCTTTTCACGCCCAAGCCTTGCAAGACCACCAGGGAATGAGCCTGGGCCAAGGCGCGTTGCGCCTGTGGGTCGTGCGCGATGTCGCGGTACAAGTCGGTGCCCGTCAGCACCAGGCCCAGGCCGCGCTGGCCGTGCCGATCATGCCAAGCCTGCACCGAGTCGGCCGAGCGTCGCGCATGCAGGGCCAGCATCACATCGTCCTGGTCGGCCGATGCATCGGGCCATTGGCGCACGATGCGGGCAGAATGCGCAGACAACAGCTGTTTCCAGCGCCGCGCCGTTTGCCAGTTGCCGTTGTTGGCGTCGGCCAAGGCAGGGCTGACAATCACCACTCGAAGTTTTTGCATGGACGGTTTATACATGAATGGCAGTACTTCGGCGGGGGCAGGGCAGACCACTCCAAACGCATCCGTGGGCGTGTTTTCGGGCACTTCTTTGGGGGGGGTGTTTGACGGGGCTTTTGCTGGCTGCCTGGGGCCTGTGCGCAGCGCTGCACGCACGGCCGATGCTGCGGCCTTGGCCCAGGCCTTGCAACGCACCCGCGAGCGCACGCTGGGCCTGATGCAGGCCTGGCAAAACGCCATGCCCGACCTGTCGGTGCCGCCCTTGCCGGGCATGAACCCGCCGCTGTGGGAGTGGGGCCACATCGCTTGGTTTCAGGAGTGGTGGACGGTGCGCAACCGCCAGCGCCACCTGGGCACGCGCAGTGCCAGCAGCGGCGCGGACTTTGACGACTCGCTGCTGCCCGATGCCGACGCGCTCTACAACTCCAGCGAAGTCGCGCACGACAGCCGCTGGGCGCTGCCTTTGCCCGATCTGGCCGGAACGCAGGCCTATTTGGCGCAGGTGCTGCAGCGCAGCCTGGAGCACCTGCAGGCGGTCCAGGCTGATGGTCAGGGTGAGCGCGACGAACACCTGTATTTTTGGCGTTTGGTGCTGCAGCATGAAGACATGCACAACGAAGCTGCGGTCTACATGGCGCAAGACCTGGGCTTGGCGCTGCCTACTGCTTTGTGCTGGCGTGAGTCCGCATTCGGGGCTGCAGTGGCGCAAGAAAAGCCCGTGGGTCGGTCCGGGGGCATCCCGGTGCCCGCGCAGGTGTACACCTTGGGCCATGCGGGACCAGGTTTCGCTTTTGACAACGAGTGCCAAGCCCATCCGAAGGCCTTGGACGCGTTCGAGATTGACGCCACCGCCGTGACCTGGACGCGTTACCTGCCTTTTGTGCAAGCCACGGGGCACGCCTTGCCCCCCCATGTGCGCTGCACGCAAGGGGTCTGGCAAGCGCAGCGTTTTGGCCAGTGGCAGGCGCTGGACTTGCAGGCCCCGGCTTTGCACCTGAATGCGCTCGATGCCCAGGCTTGGTGCCAATGGGCAGGCAGGCGCTTGCCCACCGAGGCCGAATGGGAATGCGCGGCGCAGCAGCCCGGCTTTGTGTGGGGCCAGGTCTGGGAATGGACGGCCAGCGACTTTGCACCCTATCCTGGTTTTGAGGTGCACCCCTACCGCGATTATTCAGAACCTTGGTGGCACAACCACCGCGTGTTGCGCGGGGCCTGCGCTGCCACCTCGGCGCATGTGGTGGATGCGCGGTATCGCAACTTCTTTGTGCCTCAGCGGCGCGATACCTTTGCCGGGTTTCGCTCGGTCAAGCTGAATTGATCCGGCCCCTTGAAGTCTGGAAAAACTTTCAAGGAATGGTTTTTTGTAGGAGCCCACCCCGTGGGCGATGGGCGTGGCACAAGCCCCAAGAAACATCGCCTCAGGGGTGGGCTCCTACCAAGTCATAAATACCCACATAGCTGACAAAAACATGGGCCATTCAAACGTCATCGGGCCGGATCCAACGTTCGCCTTCAGGCCTCCGCCCAAAACACCGCAAACCGGTGGGCTGGATCGGTCCAGACGTGGGTCGAGGCAAAGCCCGCCGACCGCAGCAAGGCATCAAAGTTCGGTACGGTCCATTTGCAGGCGTTTTCGGTGTGGATGGTCTCGTCCGCTGCAAACTGGCGCTGCCCACCGGGCCACTGCACCGTCAACGCGTGGCGCGCTTGCAAGTGCATCTCGACACGCGACAGCGGTGCGTTAAAGCGCGACAGATGCCGCCAGTCGCGCACCGCAAAGTTGCTGCCCACCAAGCGGTTGATGTGCAGCAACAAATTCAGGTCAAACGCGGCCGTCACGCCCAGCGCGTCGTCGTAGGCGGCTTCGAGTTCGGCCGGGTCTTTGAGCAAGTCCACGCCGATCAGCAAACCGCTGCAGACAGCTGAACCGCAGCCCGCGTGCAGATTGCGCAAAAAGTCCTGCGCCTGTTCGGGCGTGAAATTGCCGATGCTCGAGCCCGGGTAAAACAGCACACGCGGCTGCGCCGGGTCGAGCGCCAGCTCGGCTGGCAGCTGCAGGCCTCCTGAAAAGTCCACTCCCAAGCCCGCCATGGGCAAGCTGGGGTGCTGTCGTTGCAGCACGTTCAGCGCCTGGCGCAAAAAGTCCACCGAAATGTCCACGGCCACATAGCGGCCTGCGCCCATGGGGCCGAGCAAGCGCCCGGCTTTTTCGCAATTGCCTGCGCCCAAGTCGATCCAGCAAGCGCCTTGTGGCAGCTGGGCGACCATGCTGGCGCTGT
>JBIKQY010000264.1:0-4354 GCA_044349465.1 Limnohabitans sp.
GGCCTACGCACTGAACGACCCACAAGCAGGCAGCCTGATGGCCCTGGGCGCAGCCCAACGCACCGAGCCCGAGGCCTGCGTGCGCGCACTGCTGAGCCGCGAAGACCTGTGGGGCAGCGCCCTGCCCCAACACGCCGCCTGGATCGCCCGCGTCATGCACTGGCACCAACACATCTTGCAGAACGGTGTGGACCACGCTGTCCAGCAACTGACCGAGGCCTGAGCCATGAAAATCACCGCCGCCCGCGTCATCGTTTGTTGCCCTGGCCGCAACTTCGTCACCCTCAAGATCGAGACCGACCAGGGCGTGTACGGCGTGGGTGATGCCACGCTCAACGGCCGCGAACTGGCCGTGGTCAGCTACCTCGAAGACCACCTCATCCCCTGCCTTATCGGGCGCGATCCGCAGCAGATCGAAGACATTTGGCAATACCTCTACAAAGGCGCTTACTGGCGGCGCGGTCCGGTGACCATGAGCGCCATTGCCGCCGTGGACACCGCGCTGTGGGACATCAAGGCCAAGATGGCGAACATGCCGCTGTACCAGCTGCTGGGCGGGCGCAGCCGCACTGGGGTGATGGTTTACGGCCACGCCAATGGCCGCGACACGGCCGAGACGGTGGACGAAGTTTTGCGCCACAAGGAAGAAGGCTACCTGGCCATCCGCGCCCAAAGCGGCGTACCCGGCTTGAACAAGGTTTATGGCGTCAGCGGTGCGAACCGCATGTACGAGCCCGCCGACGGCAACTTGCCCAGCGAACACGACTGGAGCACCGAAAAGTATTTGCGCCACACCCCCGGCCTGTTTGAAGCCGTGCGCGAAGCCGTGGGCCCCGACATCCATTTGCTGCACGACGTGCACCACCGCTTAACGCCCATCGAAGCGGGTCAGCTGGGCAAGGCGCTGGAGCCTGTGCGCATGTTCTGGATGGAAGACCCGACCCCGGCCGAAAACCAGGATGCCTTTGCCTGGATTCGCCACCACACCACCACACCGATCGCGGTGGGCGAAATTTTCAACAGCATCTGGGACTGCAAGACGCTGATCGAAAAACAACTGATCGACTACATCCGCACCACCGTGGTCCACGCGGGCGGCATCACGCACCTGCGACGCATCGCCGACCTGGCGTGCCTGTACCAAGTGCGCACCGGCTGCCACGGCGCGACCGACCTGTCACCCGTGTGCATGGGCGCAGCCCTGCACTTTGACACCTGGGTGCCCAACTTTGGTGTGCAAGAGTTCATGCCGCACAGCGAAGAAATGCTTTCGGTCTTCCCGCACGACTACCGTTTTGAGCGCGGCATGATGTATTGCGGCGAGTCACCCGGCCACGGGGTGGACATTGACGAGAGGCTGGCTGCCAAGTACCCGTATCAAAGAGCCTATCTGCCGGTGAACCGGTTGCAGCATGATGGGACTTTGTGGAGTTGGTGAGGCGCCCACAAAGAGGGTTAGCGACTTTGCAGCGTTTTTTTTGACATCACAAAAGCAACGAAGTTGCTCTCATGCGCATTCAGCCACTAAACGGACGCCTTAAGGCGCAGACGCTGCGGCTGCCTTCTTCACCCCCGCGCCGCGTACTTCAAGTTTGACTTCGTCGAGCACCTTGCCTTGCGCATCGGTGATTTGCAGTGTGTGACGGCCGGGCCAGGGTAGCCACAGGGCCTGGTTGCCTTGGGCCAGGGGTTTGCCATCGAGCAGCCAGCGCAGTTTGTGGCCTTGGGCTTGGAGTGTCAGGCGCTGCCTTTGGGGGGGGATGTCGGGGTCCAGGGCGATGATGCTGCCGTTGGTGGGCGAGGTGATGCGTGCGACATTGGCCAGGGCGCTTTTGTCTTGGCTGGCCGTGGCAAAAGTGGCTTGTTCTGTGCCGGCGATGAACCACTCTTCGCGAGTGGCTTCGGTTTGGTTTCCTTCAAACTTGACCCTTTGATGCACCATGCCGGGTGGGGGCTTGGGGGGCTGGCTGCTTTGCTGGGCGTGCAGAAAGTTCATCACAGCCGCCCAGATGGGGGCCGCGCCTGTGGTGCCGCTCACGTCCCACATGGGGGCGCCGCTGGCGTTGCCCACCCAGACGCCCACGGTGTAGTGCTGCGAATAACCCACGGCCCAGTTGTCGCGCATGTCTTTGCTGGTGCCGGTTTTCACGGCCGTCCAGTACCGTGTGGCCAGCACGCTGTTGGTGCCAAAGGTGCGTGCGCGAGCCACCGGGTCGCTCATGATGTCGCTGACGATGAAGGCCGCGCGCGGGTCGAGGGCGGGCATGGCTGCAAGCGCAGGTGCAGGTGCAGGCGCTGGTGCAGTTTGCAGGCTGGCTTTGGCGGCCCGAAGTAATGTAGTGGGACCGCTGCGTCCGCCGTTGGCCAGGGTGCGGTAGGCGTTGCTCAAGTCGAGCAAGCTCACCTCGGCGCTGCCCAGGGCCAGGCTGAAACCGTAGTGGTCGCCGCTTTGTTGGAGTGGCAAGCCCAGGCGGCGCAGTTGCTTTTGAAAGGCATCGGGGCCAACCATGATGAGGGTGCGCACGGCGGGCACGTTCAGCGATGCCCCCAGCGATGTGCGGGTGCTGACCCAGCCTTTGAAGTGGCGGTCGTAGTTTTGGGGGATGTACAGGCCGCCCGAGGTCTGGATTTGTGCAGACGAGTCTTCCAGCAGCGATGCGGCGGTGATGCGCTTTTCGGCCAGGGCTTGCGCATACAAAAAGGGTTTGAGTGTGGAGCCGGGCTGGCGCAGTGCGGTCACGGCATCGACTTGTTCGGCCTGGCTCAAGGTGCCGGATGAGCCGACCCAGGCGCGCACTTCGCCGCTGACGTTGTCAAGCACGACCAAGGCGCCGTCTTGCACATTTCGCCCGGACAGCTCGCGCAGATGGGTCTGCAGGGTTTGCACGGCAAAGCGTTGCAGTGGAGCACTCAAGGTGGTGCTGATGGTGCGGCTTTGGGTCCGTTGTTTGGCCACTTGACGTGCCACATGGGGGGCGATGCCTTCATCGGCGGCATAGTCACGCCTGGCCAGTGCGGCGCTGACAAACAGGCTGACGGTTTCGCAGTCGGGCTTGGGCTCCAGGCTTTTGAGCACTTGGCAGCTGCGCTGTGCGACTTGGCGTTCTTTGGCGTTGGGTGCGCGCACCAGGGCCACGGCCATGGCGGCTTCGAGGTGGTTCAGGCCGTGTGCGGCTTTGCCAAACAGGGTCTGGCTCAGGGCTTCGATGCCGACCAACTCGCCGCGAAAGGGCACGAGGTTGAGGTAGGCCTCCAGAATCTGGTCTTTGCGCCATTGGCGTTCCAGGCTTTGGGCCGATAAGGTTTGTCCCAACTTTTGCACCACACTGCGCCCGTCGCTGCCACGGCGCAAATCTTCGTCCAGCAGACCTGCCAGTTGCATGGTGAGCGTGGAGGCGCCCCGTGTCCGGGTGTTCCACAGATTGGCCCAGGCGGCAGCCGTGACCGCCTGCCAATCGACGCCGCTGTGCTCGTAAAAACGCTTGTCTTCTGACAGCACCAGCGCGGTCCGCAGGGCGGGCGAAATCTGGCTCAATTCGACCCAGGGGCCGCGCCTGATTTGTTTGTCGGTGCGCAGGCGATGCAAGACCTCGCCTTGCCGGTCCAGGATCAAGGTGTCAGAAGGGCGGTGTGCTTTTTTGACTTCCTCAAAAGTGGCGGCCGTGGCGCAGGCGTGCAGACACACGACACAGCAGGCCAACCCCAAGCGCTGACGCCAGTTCAACGGGGGGCCTCCACCGTGATTTTGGCGTTGGGCGTTTCGCCGAAGATTTCGGGGGCGTACATGGCTTCAACCCGGCTCGCAGGCATGGAGAAAGCCCCCACATTGTTCAGACGCAAGGTGTAGCTGAGTTTGACGTTGCCCTTGGGCAAGAATTGGTAATAACTGCGGAAGGCTTCAAAGCTGCGCTCTTCAAAGGCCACCCAGGCGTCGCCTTCACGTTTTTCGCCCTGGATGGCGATTTCGCTGTCGCGACCCAGGCCGCTGCCCAAAATCGTGCCGCCACCGGGGACCGGGTCGGTGACCACGGCCCAGCTCATGTCGGTGCTGGCATTGATTTCAAGGGTCACGCGCAGCACATCGCCTCGGGTGTAGGTGTTGGCAGGCAGGCTCTTGTTGGCTTGCTCAACCGGGGTGATGGTTTTTTTGATTTGATAACCCGCAAAAAACGGCGCTTTGAGCGGGATGGCCGCCACCGATTGCAAGGTCAGCCAGGGTTTTCCGGGGCCTTGGTGGGTCACGTTCAGGTTGTCTGCACCGCTGTCTTTGCTGGCCGCTTGGGGCCAGGGCAGGAACGCGGTGTTGTTGCGCAGTTGGCCGGTCACCAAGGGCGCACCGAAAAGGTTGAACTGC
>JBIKQY010000029.1:0-14421 GCA_044349465.1 Limnohabitans sp.
ATGCGCGCCTCGCTGTGCTGGGCGATCCACGCCGCTTCGCGTTCGTGCAGTTTGGCGTTGACAGGCACCGCCACCGCACCGGCCCACCAAATGCCCCACATGAGGGGCAAATATTCGGGCGTGTTGTACAGGAACAGCATCACGCGGTCGCCAGGCTGCACACCTTGGGCGTGCAGCCAACTGGCCGTGCGGGCAGCGCGGTGGGCGAATTCGGCGTAATCGCACCAGACATCGGTGCCGTGCGCGATGGCCGCTTGCTGCGGGTAACGTTCGGCGGTGCGCGCCAACCAGAGAGCTATGTTCATGTGAATGGGGCAGGTAGGTGATGCGATCAGTCCACTAGACCAGGACCATGCCGCCATCGAGCAAGATGGACTGCCCTGTCATGCCGCGTGACTCGTGAGAGCCAAGGTAAACAGCCAGGGCCGCGATTTCGTCCGGGTTCAGCACCCGGCCCAGCGGCACCCGTGCCAGTGCGGCCTTGACCATGTCGTCGCCGCTCATGCCGGAGCTTTGGGCCACCTGGGCTTTCAGCGTCTCCACCATGTCGGTCTGCACAAAGCCGGGGCAGATCGCATTCACCGTGACCGCGTGTGGGCTGGCCTCCAGGGCCACGCAGCGTGTCAAGCCCACCACCGCGTGCTTGCTGACGTTGTAGGCGCTTTGGTTGCGTGAGCCCCATTTGCCCGCCGTGGAGGCTATGTTGACGATGCGCCCGTGTCGGCGCGCTTGCATGCCCGGCAAGCACGCCTGCATGAAATGCAGCACGCCAAACAGGTTCACATCCAGCATGTCCTGAAAGTCCTGCGGCGCGTAGTCAAGGAACGACTTGGCCCGGTACACCCCGGCGTTGTTGACCAGCACATCGACGCGTCCAAAGCGCTCTTCCACTTGTGCCACGGCGGCAAAGCAGGCGTCGCGTTCGGTCACGTTCAGGCCCAAAGTCATGATGCGTTCGGCAGGCAAGCCCAGGCTGTCCTTGACTTCTTGCAGGCGCGCCGTGTCGGTGGCGATCAGGCACAGGCTGGCGCCTTCGGCCGCATAAGCCTGGGCGATGGCGCGGCCGATGCCACGACTGGCCCCGGTGACGATGGCCACTTGTTGGTCGAGTCGGTGTGCCATGTTCAGTCCTTGAAATGCGAAAGTCAGATGAGTGCTGCGCGTTTGCGCTGATCGGCCGGTGTGCCGTGATCAGGGTCGTCGTTCGGATTTGAGATCGCTTTGTGCAGCACCTGCACATAACCTTGCGCCAACTCCATGCGCGGACCAAAGCCTTGCTCAATCAGCATGCGGTGCGCAGCGGGCAGCTTCCAGCAAGGCGTGAACACAAACAGGTGGTGTTCCAGGTGGTAGTTGACCCAGTAAGGCGCCAGCACCATGCGCATGCCCCAGTTCGTGAGCGTGGTGCGGGTGTTGCGCAAGCGGTCGTCGTTGTTGCCCACCACCGCGTGCTCAGCGATGTTGCGGATGCGGCTGATCACTTGGTACCAGGTCAGCAAAGGCAGCAGCCACAAGGCAAAGTAAGCCCACCACACGCCAGCGGCCGTCGTGATGGCCAAGATCACCAGGTTGCTGAGCAAGAAGTATTTTTCGGCTTGGAACAGATTCTTCCAGCGCTGCAAACGGCTGGGGTCGTTCCCCATTTCCATGCGGAAAAACTCCATGCGCCGCTGGTAGCCCGTGATGCCCAAAATGTCGCGCCGCATCTTGCGCCAAAAGCTGCTTTGGCTGATGGGAAACGGCGCCGACAAAATCAGGTCGGGGTCTTCTTTTTGTTGCGTATGGCGGTGGTGGCTCAGGTGGTAAGGGCGGTACAGCATAAGGCTTGCGCCCACGGGCCAGCCGCACAAAAAGGCACCCAGCGTGTCATTGAGTCGGGTGTTCTTGAACAAGGCGCGGTGCGCCGCGTCGTGCATCAAAATCGCCAGCCCCAACTGCCTGCCGCCAATGATGACCACGGCCACGATGAAGCTCAAGGGGTTGGGCCACATCACAAAAAATGCCATCGCCAGCGCAATCACGCCCCAAGCGTGCAGCACCAGGTAAGCGCCCATCCAGTCAGAGCGTTCGCGCAGGTAGGCGTCTTGTTCGGTGCCGAGCACTGGTTGCGCGTTTGGGGTCATGGTCTGCTGCAAAAATCAAAAGAGTGATCTTGGGATCAAACCGTTGCCCGATCAGTCACTGAAGTGACCAGCGGTCTGGGGTCTTGTTCAGGTGCGTTAATTCAGCTGTGCCCATGCGTGTTCAATATGGCGTCCAGCCCCAGCCACTGGGCAGTCGCGTTTGATGGTCCGGACCGGTTTGAGGGGCCCACAGTTGGATCACGCCCGGCGCTTGAAGCTCGCTGTTTTCGATCCAGGGGCTGATCTTCAAATCGCGATTGATCAAAATTTTGGGTTGTTCTGGCATGGCCAAGGCAATGGCACCTGCCTCCGTCGCATGACCAGAAATGATGGTGATGGGACCGATGTTGGCCTGACGGGTAGACGCCGTCAATTCGCGGGCCACGGTCGCGCTGTCAAAGTTTCGCCAAAGCGACGCAGAGGAGGTCTGGTTGTAATACATCAAGAGACTCGCCTGGATCAGCAAGAACCCGCCCCAAACCACTTTTTGTAGCCGCCGTGAAGCTTGGAGTTGATGCACCTTGAGGGCCACCATGAATGGCGCAATGAGCCAAAGTGCAAAGGCGGTCCCCCATTGCATTTGAAGGTCCATGCCCAAGGTCAGGCCCAACAGGGTGATGGTCAGCGGCGGCATCAGCCCCCAGACCATCAGAAAGCGAGTGCCAGTTACGGGCGTGCCGTGTAAAGAAAGCGACGGATCAGGTGATGGTGCAGTTTTGTTAAAGCAAAACGCTCTGACCAGCCATAAAAACAAAAGTGCAGGCAAGCACCGGTTGAACAACAGGTCAAGCAGCCAGACGCCGCTGCGCACACGGTTGATGACGGGCGATGATTGGAGTTGGTGCTCCGGCAAGGATGTATTGAGGGCGTAGCGAATCGGACTGTTGGCGAGGTCTTGCTGCAGCAACCACCACAAATGCGGCGAGAAAACGAGTAACGCTATTCCTACAGCCCAGATCAGCCCCTGCAGT
Organism: Limnohabitans sp.; assembly: GCA_044349465.1. Taxonomy (GTDB): domain Bacteria; phylum Pseudomonadota; class Gammaproteobacteria; order Burkholderiales; family Burkholderiaceae_C; genus Limnohabitans_A. The sequence continues at coordinate 3,095 of JBIKQY010000029.1, forward strand.
TGCTGGGGCTTGCGCCAGGGTTTCATTTGCCAAATGAAATACGCACTGGGCACGGCGACAAGAATGTATTGGTATTTGCTGAGCATGCCCAAGCCCGCACACAGACCCAAGCCAAACCACCATCGCCGTTGCCCGTTTTGCAGGATCATCCACCAGCATTGGGCGCTCAGGGCGACGAACAGCAAAAGCAAAATGTTGTGGTTGTAATAGTTAAGACGGCCGTTGTAGAACGTGATGCAAAGTGCCGCCAACAAGGCCAGGCCTGCCAATGGCTTGCCCCAGATCTGGCGGATCAAATTGGCAAAGACTCCGACTGAAATGAGGGTGCACAGTGCCCCCAGAATTTGACTTGTCCATGCGGTGGGGCCCGTCAGCATTTGTGGCACAGACAACAGCCAAGTGGGCAATGGCGGGTGCTTGTGGTAACCCCATTGAAGTGACTGAGACCAAATCCACTGCTCGATGTTGTCCATGGGGGCGGTCAAAGCCACAGAGCTCAGTTGCCACAACCAGAGCATGCCGAACAAAACCATCATGACGACAGGGCTGAAAAATTCTTGCCGCCTAACTTGAGCGAGTGAAAATCGACAATCCCAGCACTTGGTGAATATGCGACGGGCGGCTTGAAGACTTGTGCGAATAAAAACCACTTTATTGTTCAAAAAGACAAAGAGGCATATATTTTCACAGGAAAATCTCTACTCCCTGTGCATTACCAATGAATAGATTTTTTAATCCATTAAATTCATTTGATAATTCAAAATTATTCTGATTTTTCAATCAAACCATGAACAACATTGAACAAATCGACAAGGCAATCAACCCTCGGATTTCGTGTGTCATCCCCGCTTACAACGAAGCTCGCAATTTGCCCATTGTGTTGCCCGAGATCTGGCAACAACTGCAGTCCGTGACGGACCAATTTGAAATCATTGTGGTCAACGACGGCAGCCATGACGATACATACGCAGTTGCCAAAGCCATGACGGCCATTTGTCCAAAACTGGTGGTCGTCGATTTGTCCCGCAACTTCGGCAAAGAAGCCGCGATGGTGGCCGGCCTTGAGATCGCCCAAGGCGATGCGGTCATCTTGATGGATGCAGATGGACAACACCCCGTTTCATTGCTGCCGAGCATGTTGACCCATTGGCAAAACGGCTTGGATGTGGTGTACGCCGTGCGCAAAACCAGGGCCGATCAATCCCGTTTGCAGGCCACGTTAACGGGCTGGTTCTATCGCCTCATCAACTGGGGCAGCAGGGTCAAAATTCCGCGCGATGCCGGTGATTTCCGCTTGATGGACAAGCGCGTGGTCAGCGTGTTGGTGTCCTTGCCAGAGCGAAGTCGTTTCATGAAAGGGCTGTACGCGTGGGTTGGATTTCCAAGTGTGGCCTTGGAATATGAACCTTTGCCCAGACAACAAGGCCAGAGTAGTTTTGGTTTAAAAGGCTCATTCGGATTGGCCATAACCGGGTTATTGGCCTTTTCGACCGTGCCTTTGCGCATGCTGACCCTCTCCGGGTTTGTGCTGGCCTTGGCCTCCATGCTTTACGTGCTGTGGGTTCTCGTGGAGTATTTTTACTGGGGAATCCAAGTCCCTGGTTATGCCACTTTGGTGGTCAGCATCATGTTTTTCAGCGGCGTGCAATTGCTGGCTTTGGGCATCATGTCCGAGTACATCGGCCGAATTTACGACGAGGTCAAACACCGCCCTTTGTACGTGGTCCGAAAGCGCTCTGGCCATGGGCTGCACCTTAACTCTACCGACCATGAAAAAAACATCTGAGTGGTTGTCGGGTTTCTGGTTTGGCTCAGTGGGGGCGGTGGCAGCCCTTGTGCACATGGCTGTCTTCGAGATCTTGCGGCGCTTCAACAACCCGGAGTGGGCCAACTTGGGGGGGTTTGTCATCGCTTTTGCGGTCAGCTATGCAGGGCATCGTCGGCTGAGCTTCAAGGATGCCACCACCTCGACCTCACAAAGCCTGTTTCGGTTTGCCGCCACGTCATTGGCCGGCTTTGCCACCAACGCGCTGTCCTTCATGGCTTTGGTGTACGTTTTTCAATGGGCCGTTTGGCCTGCCTTGATTGTGGCCATGTTGCTCGCAGCAGCGCAGACCTTTGTCTTGAGCCGTTGGTGGGCGTTTCGACGCTGAGGCGCGCGAGAAGCATCGCGCCAATGCATCACCTGCCAAAAATCCTTTGCCCCCGGGAGAGCTCCGTCCCGGTGCTCGCAAGCAGATCAGGCAAGGCCTCACCGCAAAGCACTTCGTGCTCCCAGACGCTGGCCATGGGGGTTAAAGATTGCGCATGGATGCCCTTGGCGGGGTGACACATCAACACCGTCCCCTTTGGCAAATCCTTCAGCCATTGGTGCAATTGATCCCGGTATTGAATGGCGTTGCCCTTGAAATCGTAGATGCCACTCAGGTGGGATGAGTGCGCAAACCCATGGATCAGCGCCAAGCGCTCCAGCGCTTTGGCCCCCATGGCCGTGATCACTTGGGCTTTGAGGTCTGCCGTTTGGCCTGTCGCACGCGAAACACGCAACCAAGGCCGATGGCCTGTGGTGTAGCGGCGTGACAAAACACGCATGAGGGCATCGCGGATGACGGGAAATTGGTGAACATGCTGATGGCCATCCACATGGTCGGGTGTTGCGCCAAGGTGGCGCTCAAAAAGATCCAACTGCTGATGGATCTCCGTTTCCAGTGGAGCCGACTGCAAAAACCGAGCGCTTGAGCGCAACATCCATGACGACAGGCTGCCACCGATACCGCCCTCCATGGCAAAGCCACTGGTCAAGTCCAGGTGCAGACCAATGTCGATCTTTGACTTGACCTCTTTCAGTGGCACAGCCCATTCGGACCAACCAGGCGAACGACTCATGACGCTGGTGGCCGAAATGCGCTGCTGCTTGGCCAAGTCCAAAATGGCTGAGTTGACCTCAGGATTCAGGCCGTAATCGTCCGCACAAAGGACAAACGGTGTCACAGGTCGAAGTGCCATTATTTTCCAATGCAAAAACTCGAAAAAATCACGCCCAGCAAATCGTCGGCGCTGAACTCGCCCGTGATCTCGTTCAAGGCGTTTTGGCCCAGCCGCAGTTCTTCGGCCAGCAGATCCAGGTTTTGCGCTTGCGCCGCCAAATGGGCATCGGCCACTTCCAGGTGTTCACGCACCCGGTGCAGCGCTTGCACATGGCGTTCTCGGGCGATGAACAGGCCCTCGCTGGCTTGTTGCCAACCGGCTTGTTGCAGCAGTTGCTGGCGCAAGGCTTGCAGGCCTTCGCCTGTGCGGGCCGACAAAGTCAGGCCGCTGCGCTCGCCCGATGCATGTGCAGCATCGGCCTTGTTCCACACATCGATCACGGCCACGCTGGCGGGCAGGCGGGCTTTCAAGGCTGTGGCGATGTCGGCATCGGCGTTGTCGTAATCGGCTTGGCCTGAACGCGTCAGGTCATGCAAAAACAGCACCGCGTCGGCGTTTTCAATCTGGCCCCAGGCGCGGGCAATGCCGATTTGCTCGACCTCGTCCACACCTTCGCCTTCGCGCAGTCCGGCGGTGTCGATCACATGCAGCGGCACGCCTTCGATCTGAATGGTTTGTTGCACCACGTCGCGCGTGGTGCCCGCAATCGGCGTGACGATGGCCAACTCGGCTCCGGCCAGTGCGTTGAGCAGAGAACTCTTGCCCGCATTGGGCTGGCCTGCAATCACCACCTTGATGCCTTCGCGCAGCAGCGCGCCTTGCTTGGCTTTGCCCAGCACGGTTTGCAAGGCAGTTTGCAGACGATTCAATTGGCCTTGGGCATCGGCCTTTTGCAAGAAGTCGATCTCTTCTTCTGGAAAATCCAGTGTGGCCTCGACCAGCATGCGCAGGTGGATCAACGCATCACGAAGCAGGTGAATCTCTTTGGAAAAATCGCCCGCCAACGAACGGCTGGCGCTGCGTGCGGCGGCCTCGGTGCTGGCGTCGATCAGGTCGGCAATGGCTTCGGCCTGTGCCAAGTCGATCTTGTCGTTCAAAAAGGCGCGTTCAGAAAACTCACCGGGTTGCGCCACCCGCAAACCCGCTAAACGCGGCTGGCCCGTAGCCGGGTCGGTTTCTGCGGCCGCCTGCAGGCAGCGCGCCACCAGCAGCTGCAGCACCACCGGCCCGCCGTGCGCCTGCAGCTCCAGCACGTCTTCACCCGTGAACGAGTGCGGTGCCACAAAGTGCAGCGCCAGGCCGTGGTCGATCGGGCTGCCATCGGCATCGGCAAAGGGCAGATAGGTGGCTTCTCGGGCTTTCAGCTGTCGCCCACAGAGTGCCTGAATCAGCGATGACAACTTGCGGCCCGACACCCGCACAATGCCCACCGCCCCGCGACCGGGTGCGGTGGCGATGGCGACGATGGGTTCTTGGTGGCGGGGGAGCATGGCGGCGAGTGTGCGTTTGGCAATGCCTCTGAAGGGGCAGCCCCGGTTTGGATTTGTCACCCCGGGCTTGACCCGGGGTCCATGTTCTCTTAGGCATGGATGCCGGATCAAGTCCGGCATGACAACTTGCGGTGGCTTGCAAGTGCTGTTCTTACTTGAACTTGGGCAAGTTGAATTGCGGCGGCACGCCCATCCGGGTGTTGATCATCCACTGTTGGGCAATCGACAAAATGTTGTTCGTGATCCAGTAAAGCACCAAGCCCGCTGGGAAGAAGAAGAACATCACCGAGAAGATCAGCGGCATGAACCACATCAACTTGGCTTGCATCGGGTCTGGTGGCGCGGGGTTGAGCGCGGTCTGCAGCAAGGTGGTCAAGGTCATGACCAAAGGCAGGATGAAATAAGGATCGGGTGCCGACAGGTCATGGATCCAAAGAACCCACGGCGCGTTGCGCATCTCGACGCTGGACAAGAGCACCCAGTACAGCGCAATGAACACAGGAATCTGAACCATGATCGGGAAGCAGCCACCCATCGGGTTGACCTTTTCTTCGCGGTAGATCTTCATCATCTCCTGCTGCATTTGCTGCGGATTGCTCTTCAAGCGCTCACGCATTTCCATGATGCGGGGGTTGATGGCCTTCATTTTGGCCATGCTGGAGTAGGCTTTGGCGTTGAGCCAGTAAAAAGCGATCTTGAGCAGCAGCACCAGTGCCACGATCGACCAACCCCAGTTTTGCAGCACACTGTGCAATTGGTCCAGCAGCCAGTACAAGGGCTTGGACAGCATGGCCAACCAGCCGTAGTCCTTGACCAAGTCCAGGCCTGGCGTTAGGGCTTCAAGCACTTTTTCTTCTTGTGGGCCTGTGTAGAGCTTGTTGCTCACGGATTTGGACTGGCCCGGTGCCAGATCGGCAAGAGGTGTGATCATGCCCACGGCATAGAGGTTGGTGTCGACCTTGCGCACAAAATTTTCACGCGCTACGCCATCAGGCAACAACCAGGCGCTGGCGAAATAGTGCTGCACCATGGCCACATAGCCGTTGGTCGATGTCTTGTCAATTTCGGCTTTGTTCTTTTCAATGTCCCCGAAGTCCACCTTTTGGTACTTCTTGGCATCGGTGTAAATCGCGGGGCCGGTGAAGGTGAAGTAGAACGCCGACTCGCCTTCGGGCGCGTTGCCGTCGCGCACCAACTGCATGTACAGCTGCGGCGACACGTTGGCCTGACCGTTGTTGACCACTTCATGCTTGACATCGATCACGTAGCTGCCACGTTTGAGCGTGTAGGTCTTGGCCAACTTGACACCATTCATTTCGGCCGACTCGAAACGCACGGTCAGTTCGTTTTGACCGTCTTTGAGGCTTCGCTCGCCGCTGAAAGTCATGGGTGCTTTGTGGGTCGGAAAATCACCCCCGATCAGGCCGGTTTGCGCTAGGTACACACGGCTGCTGCTTTGGTCCATCAAGACCATATTTTTGAGCGGATCAACCATGTCGCCGTGCTTTGGGAATTCAGCACGCACCAGCGAGCCGCCTTCTGTGTCAAAGCTGAGCTTGAACACATCCGTCTCAACCGCGATCTTCTCGCGTGGCGCTGCAGAAGTCGTTGGCGAGGATGTAGGCACCTGACCTGGAGTTGCGGTCACAACGCTGGAGGCCACCGGCACCCCACCGCTGGCGGGGGTGCTGGCCGCTGGCGCTGGCGCTGACGCGTCGGCAGAAGCTTGCGCTGTGACTTGCGGTTTGGGGAAGAACGTGGCCTTTTTGCCGTTGTACAGCTGCCATTGGTCCCACAGCAGGACCATGGAAAAACCAAAAATCACCCAAAGGATGGTGCGGCGGATATCGTTCATGGGGTCTTCTTTGACGAAGTGGGAGATAACAAATCAGAGAACAAGCGCAGGGCTTGCGTGGGAACAGGGTCGTGGCCGCCCTTGCACCAAGGGCCGCAACGCACCAGGCGATGCACCGTGAGGTAGCTGCCTTTTGCAGCGCCATGCAGCTCCAGGGCTTTCAAGGCATAGGCCGAACACGTGGGCTCAAAACGGCACGACGAGCCCAACCAGGGGCTCAGCAACAAGCGGTAGCCGCGCACCACCCCCATCAACAAGCGTTGAATGATCATGGCCGCACCTCCGGACGCACGGCTCGCTCGAACAACTGCACCAGCTCTTCGCGCACGGCCAGTTTCAGCGGCTCCGAGGTGGCACTGATGAACTGCTTGCGGTCGAAGGTCGTGCGCAGACGCACCACGTGTGCTGCCACAGGCAAGCGATCACCAAAGTGCTCGCTCACGTTGTAAATTTGCCGCTTGATGGCATTGCGCGTGACCGCACGACGCGCCCAACGCTTGGGCACCATGGCACCCAGCCAAACGTCAAACAAGCCAAAAAGGGCCTGCTCCGTTGAGGGTGCAGGCCCGAGGGACGGGGCGGGAGCCATTGAGGTGTCTACAGGCGGCACCAAGCTCAGGCGGTGCAACGCAAAATGCGCTGTCCGCGAGACGGTGCCACCCGCCAGGGCGGCCTGAAATTGTGGGCGTGTTTTTAAACGCTGCACGATGGCCGAACCCCGGCATTGACCGCCCACAGTGGCAACAGGCCACAGCCAGGCGATCGAATGGGCATCAAGGCGTCCGAATTAGACAGCCAGACGCTTGCGACCCTTGGCGCGGCGTGCATTGATCACAGCGCGACCGCCACGGGTCTTCATGCGAACCAGAAAACCGTGGGTACGGGCGCGACGTGTCTTGGATGGTTGGTAGGTGCGTTTCATAACTCTTCCTTTGTGCCCAGGGCCATGAATCAGCTTTGGGCGAAACCCAAGATTATCGCAAACTTTCGCAAGCCCGGCAAATGAACTGTGTTTTCGCCCATCAGGGTGTGCCCGGGTTTCAATCAGATCGATGTGGTTTATGATCGCCCTCCCGACCCGAATCGGGATGTGGATAAGCTCTTGATAAAGCCGCCCATCCCGCCTTTCCAGCTGCCCACTGTCCACAATAAAAAGTACTACATGCCCGAGGGAATCACCCCAGAATTTCAGATGGATGCAGGCCAATCGCTGTGGCAAGCCTGCGTCGAAGAACTTGCCCGCGAACTGCCCGAGCAGCAGTTCAACACCTGGATCAAACCGCTGAGCGCACAGGTCTCGCACGACCAGCAAAGCGTCACTTTGTTTGTTGCCAACCGCTTCAAACTCGACTGGGTTCGCGCCCAATACGCCAGCCGCCTGGCGGCCTTGCTGGAAAATTTGCAAGGCCACCCGGTCAAAATTGAGTTAGCGATCACTCCCCGCGAAGGTGGCATCAGGCCTACAAAAGCCTCTACCCCTTCGTCGATGGAAGCCCCATCTGAGGCGGTGCCTGCACCCGAAGAAGCGGTGGCCAACACCTTCCGAAGTCGCCTCAACAGCGCGCTGAACTTTGACAACCTGGTCGAAGGCACCGCCAACCGCATGGCGCGTGCGGCGGCCATGCACGTCTCGGGCTCGCCGGGGCAGCTTTACAACCCCTTGTTCATCTACGGCGGCGTGGGTTTGGGCAAGACCCACCTGATGCACGCCATCGGCAACAAGCTGCTGGCCGACCGGCCCGAGGCCAAGGTTTTGTACATCCATGCTGAACAGTTTGTCTCGGATGTGGTTAAAGCCTACCAACGCAAGACTTTTGACGAGTTCAAACACCACTACCACTCGCTCGATTTGTTGCTGATCGACGATGTGCAGTTCTTTGCCAACAAGGACCGCACACAAGAAGAATTCTTCAATGCCTTCGAGGCCCTGCTGGCCAAAAAATCACACATCGTGATGACCAGCGACACCTACCCCAAGGGCCTGGCCGACATCCACGAGCGCTTGGTTTCGCGCTTTGATTCGGGCCTGACGGTGGCCATGGAGCCGCCTGAGCTGGAGATGCGGGTGGCCATTTTGATCAACAAGGCCATCAGCGAAGGCAGCGAAATGCCCGAAGACGTGGCGTTTTTCGTGGCCAAGAACGTGCGCTCGAACGTGCGCGAGCTCGAAGGGGCGCTGCGCAAAATCCTGGCTTACTCGCGCTTCAACCAGAAAGACATTTCCATCCAACTGGCCCGCGACGCCTTGCGTGACCTGCTGTCCATCCAGAACCGCCAGATCAGTGTCGAAAACATCCAGAAAACGGTGGCCGACTACTACAAGATCAAGGTGGCCGACATGTACAGCAAGAAGCGCCCGGCCAGCATCGCCCGCCCGCGCCAGATCGCCATGTACCTGGCCAAGGAAATGACCCAAAAGAGCCTGCCCGAGATCGGCGAGCTGTTTGGCGGTCGCGACCACACCACCGTGCTGCACGCCGTGCGCAAGATCAGCGCCGAACGCCAGCAGCTGACCGAGCTGAACCAGCAACTGCACGTGCTGGAGCAGTCCCTCAAGGGTTGAGCCGCCATGAACCCATCACAGCCCCCGGTTTTAGGTGATTTGCACCCCGTCCAGGCCGTTTTGGGGACAAAAAACAGCGAAAATGCATGCTGTTGTGAAAAATTCGCCAGGCAGCTGAGCTGCGGCGACAAAAACCATCAAAGGTAGACAAATGATCGTCCTGAAGGCCACCCAAGACAAATTGCTGTCGGTTCTGCAATCTGTGTCCGGCATTGTGGAGCGCCGTCACACCCTGCCTGTGCTGGCCAACGTGCTGATCCGCAAAACCGGTCACGCCGTGCAGCTGACCACCAGCGATCTGGAAATCCAGATCCGCACCACCACAGAGATGGACGGCGACCCGGGCGACTTCACCACCACCGTGGGCGCTCGTAAACTCATCGACATCCTGCGCACCATGCCCGCTGACCAGACCGTGAGCCTGGAATCGTCGCAAGCCAAGCTGATCTTGAAGGGCGGCAAGTCCAAGTTCACTTTGCAGACGCTGCCCGCAGAAGACTTTCCGCTGGTGCAAGAAGCCGCCAGCTTTGGCCCCGTGTTCAGCGTGCCGCAAAAAACCCTCAAGGCTTTGCTCGGTCAAGTCTCGTTTGCGATGGCCGTGCACGACATCCGCTATTACCTGAACGGCATCTTGTTTGTGGCCGAGGGCAACCGCCTGAGCTTGGTGGCCACCGACGGCCACCGCTTGGCCTTCACCGCCGCCACCCTCGACGTCGAAGTGCCCACCAAACAAGAAGTGATTTTGCCGCGCAAGACCGTGCTCGAACTGCAGCGTCTGCTGTCGGATGCGGACGGCGCGATCGAGATGCAGTTTGCCAACAACCAGGCCAAGTTCAGCTTTGACGGCATGGAATTTGTGACCAAGCTGGTCGAAGGCAAGTTCCCAGACTACAACCGCGTCATCCCCAAGGGCCACCGTAACAACCTGACGCTGGGCCGTCAGGCTTTGCTGTCCTGCTTGCAGCGCACGGCCATCCTGACCAGCGACAAGTTCAAAGGCGTGCGCCTGAACCTCGACCCCGGCAGCCTGCGCGTGGCATCGACCAACGCCGAGCAAGAAGAAGCGGTAGACGAACTCGACATCGACTACGGTGGCGATGCCATCGAGATTGGCTTCAACGTGACCTACATCATCGACGTGCTCAGCAACATGGGCCAGGACATGGTCCGCATCGATCTGGCCGATGGCAACAGCTCGGCGCTGATCACGATCCCCGAGAACGACAACTTCAAATACGTGGTGATGCCCATGCGCATTTAAGGCGAAAGCCCACAAGGCCCCCCTTATCGAAACCCGCGACCCCTCGCGGGTTTCGGCCATTCAAGCGACTGAGAAAATTGAACATGACCGACGAGATCAACCCCAGCGAAGAAGCTTTCACCACCGCGCAACCCAAGATCGACGCCCACCAAGCGGGCGCATCCGAAGGCTACGGCGAAGGCTCCATCCAGATTCTGGAAGGCCTGGAGGCCGTGCGCAAGCGCCCTGGCATGTACATCGGTGACACGTCAGACGGCACCGGTCTGCACCACTTGGTCTTTGAGGTGGTCGACAACTCGATTGACGAAGCGCTGGCGGGCCACTGCGACGACATCGTGGTCACCATCCACTCCGACAACTCCATCAGCGTCACCGACAACGGCCGCGGCATCCCCACGGGCGTCAAGATGGACGACAAGCACGAGCCCAAGCGCAGTGCCTCAGAAATCGCATTGACCGAACTGCACGCAGGCGGCAAGTTCAACCAAAACAGCTACAAGGTCTCGGGCGGCCTGCACGGCGTGGGCGTGTCTTGCGTGAACGCGTTGAGCAAATGGCTGCGCCTGACGGTGCGCCGCGAAGGCAAAGTGCACCAGATCGACTTTGCCAAAGGCTTTGTGCAAAACCGCTTGCTCGAGACTGTGGACGGTATCGAAATTTCGCCCATGCGCGTCACCGGTGCCACAGACAAGCGTGGCACCGAAGTGCACTTTTTGCCAGACGTGGAAATCTTCACGCAAAACACCGATTTCCATTACGAGATTTTGGCCAAGCGTTTGCGCGAACTCTCGTTCCTGAACAACGGCGTGCGCATTCGCCTCAAAGACGAGCGCACCGGCAAAGAAGACGACTTCTCGGGTGCAGGTGGCGTCAAAGGTTTTGTCGACTTCATCAACGCCAATAAAAAAGTGCTGCACCCGAACGCTTTCCATGCCAACGGCGAGCGCCCGGCTGACAGCTACGGCGGCATCCCCGGCACCAGCATCGGTGTGGAAGTGGCCATGCAATGGAACGACGGTTACAACGAATCGGTGCTGTGCTTCACCAACAACATTCCCCAACGTGACGGCGGCACCCACCTCACGGGCTTGCGTGCGGCGATGACCCGCGTCATCAGCAAGTACATCGAGAAAAACGAGATCGCCAAAAAGCAAAAAGTCGAAGTCAGTGGCGACGACATGCGCGAAGGCCTGTGCTGCGTGCTGAGCGTCAAAGTGCCCGAGCCCAAGT
>JBIKQY010000459.1:0-4343 GCA_044349465.1 Limnohabitans sp.
TTTGGCCCGCAAGCCATCGAGCAAGCGCTGCAGATGGCCAGGTGTCGGGGCCATGCCCGGCTTGGGCTCCAGATCGGCCACCAGCTGGATGCCCAGCCAATGCCAGAGGTAGCCAAAACTGGCGTGTTGCGCCGCCACGCGCTGGCCGCGCAAAGGCGCTGCCATGCGGCTCCATTGCGTCATGCGGGCCTGCCAAGTCTGCTCGAATGCCCGCAAGCGTTCGGCGATTGCCGATTTTTTGGCCGGCCAGACTTCTTGCATGCGCTCGGCCAATGCTTGAGCCACCAGCAGCAGGTTGCGCGGGTCTACGTGCACATGCGGGTTACCCTCGGCATGCACATCGCCTGCCCAAGGCGTGCCAATGGCTGCGGGCTGCGGGTCGATCATGACCACATGGTCAGAGGCCCAAAACACCTCTTTGGCCTTGGGGTTGCCCGCTCTTTGTTGCAGCACAGGCAACCAGCCCGACTCCAACCCAGCGCCGGTGCACACCACCAGGTCGGCCTGGCGCATCTGGGCAATCAAGGCCGGCCTGGCCTCGATGTGGTGCGGGTCCTGCCCGGCATGGGTGGCCACATGCAGTTTGGCTTCGGGCAAGAGCACACGGCTGAGCGCGGCCCATTCCGGCTCGCAAGCGAACACGGTCTGAGCCTGGACCGGCCCGCTCAGGGCAGCAGCCCAGAGTGTCAGCGCGGCCAGGATCCGGTTGCGCCCACGATTTGGCACCAGGGCCCGATCAGAACGGGTGCGCACCATGGGCTCCAAATGCCAGCACATATTGCAATTGCACGGCGTTTTTGGCGGGGGCTTCAAAACCCTTCACATCACGCTGCGTGGTGTATTGCACCCGCACCGATTGCATGTGCGTGGGTTTGTAGACCACCATCACAGCGTGCTCACGCATTTGGGCCGCATCGAAGTGGTCACCGTGGGGTTGGCTGACCTTGAGCCAGTCGGTGCGTGCCCCCACCTCCCAAGACGGGTTGAAGCGCCAAACGGCCGACAAGGCGTGCGATTGGTGACGGTCGCCCGAGCTGGCAAATCGGTTCAGGCCCGTGGTTCTCGCGGTCTCCAGACCCAACTTGAGCTGCTCTTGGCGGTTGTTGCCATTGGGTGACCACTTCCAGGTGGCGTCCAGCATCCAGGTCTTGCGACCGCTGAACTGGGCACCATGGTGAGCGTGTGCGCCATGGGCCTCTTTGCCCCCGTGGTCATCGTGATCGTCTTCGTGTTCATCGTGGTGACCATGCGCATCCTCCAGCGCGGCCTCGCGGCGGTTGCGGATGTGGGACAAGCCCAGCTGCCAGCTGTTGTCGCGGTTGAAGTCATCGCCCAACTTGGCCACAAAAGCCACAGCGCCCAGCTGGCCTGGCGCATTGGCCGCCTCGGCCACCAGGCGCTTGCCCCTGAAGGCCTCCACACCGAACATCAGGTATTGGGCGCTGGGCACAGTCCAGTTCAGGCGCAGGCCATCGTCGCTCCAGTGGCCGCCCAACAAAGCGCGGTAGAGCAAAGGCCGCTCGACAAAATCATCGGCATGCGAGTGCTGCGCGTTTTGATAGCCCACTTGCGATGCAAAACGTCCGCCTCGCACTTGCAGACCCAGGGGCAAAGAGGTCGTCTCCAACCAGGCTTCTTCCACAGCTTTTTCCAGTTTGCCGTCGTGCGTTTCGGCCACTGCAGTCAGCTGCGCCTTCAGCTGCGAACCCACAGGGCCCGACACCGTCAAGTCGCTGTGACCGAGTTGCAAGCCTTGACTTCGGGCCCCCAAGGCCAAGGCACGGGAGGTCGCACCCGCATCCAACACCACGCCCCATTGCCAACCGTGTGCAGCGTGCTCAGTTTTGGCGGGTGTGCTGGCGGGTATGTCGGCAACTGGGCCTGCAGGCGTTTGGGCCTGCGCTGAAGCTGCGGCCCACAAAACGCACGCCAAGGCGGCTTGCAGGGCGGGGTTTTGGCGATGCGTACGAAACGGAGATGGTGGCAAAGTCATGGCGGATCCTTTTTGAATGGTATTGATATTCCATTATCATATATCAAACCACAAGGATCAGTTAACCTAGACCCATGGAAAGAAACACCCGCCAACGTTCATCGATTCGCGATGCCATTGCCGATGCGGCGCGCCCGTTGCTGCCCCAAGAAGTGTTGGACGCGGCGCAAGCCAACGTGCCGGGTTTGGGCATCGCCACCGTTTATCGGAATCTGAAAAGCCTGACCGAGGACGGCACGCTCAAAGAGGTCAAGCTGCCCGGCGAAAACGCTCGTTACGAGTTGGCGGGCCACCACCACCACCACCACTTTCAATGCCAGCAGTGCCAAAAAGTGTTTGACGTGCACGCCTGCCCTGGGGATTTGTCACGCCTGGCGCCCCCAGGCTTCACCGTGAAAGACCACGACCTGACGCTGTACGGCGACTGCAAAGATTGCAGCGCCGCCTGATCACAGAAACTTGACGCGCTTTTTCAAGGCCTCAAGACTGACTTGCGGCGTCTGCAAGGCGCTCTGTGCACCAGAGCCCACCACCACGCCCATGCCCGCCACCGGGGCCAGACTGTCCAGCTGAAAACGCCCCACGCCAGGTGTTTGGCGGATGAAGCATTCCTCGTCAAAGTACAGCCTGTCACCGTTGGCGTCGATCTCGTCGCTGTCGACCGTCTCAAAACCAATCAACGCACGCACACCGGTCAGGTCACCACCGCCTTCGACGGCGGTGATGGTCTTTTGGGTGGGATCAATCAGAAAACACGGCATGACCAAACTCCTGCGTTACAAGAAAAAACGGCAGCTTAAGCCAGTTCGGCCACGGCTGGGGTCTGCACCACTGGGGTAGCCACAGAAGCAGCCGGGGTACGGATCAGGTGGTCAAAGGCGCTCAGTGCAGCTTTGGCGCCCTCACCCGCAGCGATAACGATCTGCTTGTAGGGCACGGTGGTGCAATCACCAGCTGCGAACACGCCGGGCACATTGGTGTGGCCTTTAGCGTCCACCACGATTTCGCCAAACTTGTTCAGCTCAACCGTGCCTTTGAGGAACTCGGTGTTGGGCACCAGGCCAATTTGCACAAACACACCTTCCAACTCGACCCAATGGTCATCACCGGTGGTGCGGTCTTTGTAGCGGATGCCGTTGACTTTGCCGCCATCACCCGTGATTTCGGTGGTCTGGGCGTTGGTGTGGATGGTGACGTTGGGCAGGCTCTTGAGCTTGGCCACCAAGACCGCATCGGCCTTGAGCTGGTCGGCAAACTCGATCACAGTGACGTGCTTGACGATGCCCGCCAAATCAATGGCTGCTTCGATACCGGAATTGCCGCCACCGATCACGGCGGTGCGCTTGCCCTTGAACAAGGGGCCATCGCAATGCGGGCAATAGGCCACGCCCTTGTTTTTGTACTCGGCTTCGCCGGGCACGTTGACATTGCGCCAGCGCGCGCCAGTGGACAAGATCACGGTGCGCGCCTGCAAGGTGCCGCCGTTCTCCATCTTGACCTGCACCAAACCACCGGCTTCGGTGGCGGGGATGATTTGGGCGGCGCGCTGCAAATTCATGATGTCCACGCCGTACTGACGCACCTGCGCTTCGAGCGCAGCGGCAAATTTGGGGCCATCGGTCTCCAGCACCGAGATGTAGTTTTCAATGGCCATGGTGTCGTTGGTCTGGCCGCCAAAACGCTCGGCGGCCACACCCACGCGGATGCCTTTGCGCGCCGCGTACACAGCCGCAGCCGCGCCAGCGGGGCCACCACCCACGATCAGCACTTCATAGGGGTCCTTGGCGTCAAGCTTGGCGGCGTCGCGCTCACCGGCCTTAGTGTCGAGTTTGGCGACAATTTCTTCCACCGACATGCGGCCTGAGCCGAAGACTTGGCCGTTCAAAAAGACCATGGGCACCGCCATGATCTGGCGCTCTTCCACCTCTTTCTGGAATGCACCGCCTTCGATCACCACGGTTTTGACCTGCGGGTTGACGATGGCCATGAGCGACAAGGCCTGCACCACGTCGGGGCAGTTGTGGCAGCTCAGCGACATGTAGACCTCGAAATTGAAGTTGCCTTCAAGGGCCTTGATGCTGTCGATGACATCGGCCTCGACCTTGGGCGGGTGACCGCCCGTCCACAGCAGCGCCAACACCAACGAGGTGAACTCGTGGCCCAAAGGCAAACCCGCAAAACGCACGCCTTGCGTTTGACCTTCACGCGCCACCACAAACGACGGCTTGCGCGCATCGTTGCCCGAGGTGTCCAAAGTGACTTTGTCCGACAGGCCCACGATGGTTTCCAGCAGGCTCTTCATGTCGGTGCCGGTCTCGCTGTCGTCCAGCGAAGCGATCAAACGAATCGG
>JBIKQY010000265.1:0-4327 GCA_044349465.1 Limnohabitans sp.
TCCGGCCCCACCGCCCTCACCCGATCGCCGACGCGCCAGCCTGGCCGCGCCCCCGGCACCCACCGCCGAAGAATGGACTTTTGCCGCCAACTACACCAACAAAAACAGCAAAGGCTACCGTTACAGCTGGGGCCATCAGGTGCGCAGCATGATGGGCACCGCCGTGGAAAGTCCCGACCAGGGCCTGGTGCGCTTTCGCATCGAGATAGCGCCCGATGGCAGCTTGACGCAGCTGCAAACCTTGTGGACCACCTCGCCCGTGGCGGAACAACTTGCGCGCCAAGCCATCCAAAACATGCCGCCGCTGCCGCCCACCCCCACAGGCAAGCCGCTGATTTTTGACAAGACGATTTCGTTTTCGCCCTTTGCCAACGACGGGCCGCCGCTCTACAGAGACGACTGCCTGCCCGAGCCGCCCGTGTTCCGCAACCCCTTTGCCTGGGACGGGAAATCGCCCCAAGTGGTGGCCGCGCCCACCCCGACCGCCCCACTCGACCCGCAAGCCCTGGCGGACTGCCTGCGCCAACTGCCCAAAGACAGCGTCGAAGCCGAAAGCGCCAGCGACCAGCGCCTGATGGACCAATGGGGATCGAGTAAAACTGGGCGTTGAGCGCCTCACGGGGCTGGGCCCCACTTCAACACCCGCTCAGTCGTCTTCGCCCAACTCGGCATCCCAGCCCATGCCTTTGGCGCGTTGCAAGGCCTCGTCGTGGATGCGGGCATGCTTGACGGCCAACTCGGGCGGCAAGCGGCTGGGTAGCTGGCCATAAGGCTCCCACGCGGCGTGCACGGCCTCAAACAGCCGCTGCAAATCGCCCGCGTGTTTGCCAGCAAAGCCATCGCCTTCGGGCAACAAACCAAACACCCAAGCGTCGCGGATGATGCGGCCGGTCATGGTCATGCCGTGGTGGTCTTCGTGGTCGATGCCGCTGTAGGTTTTGGTGCGGCTTTGGATGATGCTCATGTCGGGGTCCTGTTCAACGGGTCAGTCCAGCATACAGGACGGGGAGTTTTTCGGGCAGGCGCTCGACCTTGTCGACCACCAGGTAATGGCGTTCGCCAAAAATGCGGCTGACGTATTGATCGGCTCTGGGGTCCAAGCTCATGCAGTAGGTGCTCACACCATTTCGAGCGGCCGCCTCGACGGCTTTTTTGGTGTCGTGGCGCAGGTACTGCGGGTCGCGCACATCCACATCGGCGGGCTCGCCATCGGTGATCACGAGCAACAATTTTTTGCTGCTGCGCTGGGCTTTGAGCGCGGCGGTGGCATGCCGAATGGCCGTGCCCATGCGGGTGGACAGCTGGCCTTGCATGCCCGCCAAGCGGGCCTTGGCCAAGTCGTCGTAGGGCTGGTCGAAGTCTTTGAAGCGCCAGTAGTTCACATCGTGGCGGCCATCCGAACAAAAACCATGGATCGCAAACGGGTCGCCAACCTTCTGGATCGCATCGGCCAACAAAGCGCAGGCCGTGCGGGTCAGGTCCAACACCGTGTGTTCTTGCCCCGCCACCTTGTCGTTCGTGGAGTGCGACAAATCCAGCAAGACCAGCACCGAGATGTCTCGGGTTTTGCGCACGCTGCGCATCATGATGCGCGGGTCGGGCTGGCGGCCCATGCGCATCTCGATCACCGACGCCAGCGCCGCGTTGAGGTCGATCTCGTCGCCGTCTTCGAGCTTGCGGATGCGCTGCACGCCTTGGGGCTGCATGGCATCCAAAATGAATTTCATGCGGCCGATCAAGCGGCGGTGCTCGATCAAGATGCCATCGATCAGCGCCGGGTCACCCGCTTGGGGTCGACGCTCTTGCACCGTCGCCCAAGCGGGGCGCTCGAGCTGGATCATGTGGTCCCACTCGCCGTAATGCACGGGCGCCAGCACGGGTTCACGGCCTTCGCTCTCGTTGAAAGACACGCCAAGGTCTTCATAAGGGAACAGCTCGGTGCCCAGCACCCAGACTTCTTGCGCGTCGTCGCCCGCGCCCTCCACTTCCAGCTCGTTGACGAATTCCATCAGGCTCACTTGCTTGCGCACCTGCTGGGGCGGCTCGTAACCTGCGGCGATCGAGCGCTCAAAATCGTAGCCATCAAACGCCCAGAAATAGCGGTTGTCGTCGCGGTAGACGGCCACTTGTCCATCGGTGCGCGGGACGAATGCGGGGCCTTGGGTGAGCTCGCGGTAGCTGTGCGCCAACTGCACACCCATGGCCCACGCTTCGCTATTGTCGTGGGGCTGTGCCAACAGGCGTGGCATGGCTTCGGCCATCAAGGCACGGCCTTGGGCAATCCAAGGGTGGGCATCGTCGTACGTGGGGTCGATCCACGCCCGCGCCATGCGGGCCATCCAATCCCCCGCAGTGGCCTGCTGCGTGGCGGGGGTGGTGTGCAACTGCGCCCACAAAGGCCGCATGCCCGGAAAACGCGCCACCGCCAAGGCTTCGACCCGGGCGTCTTCGGCCAAGGCCACCAAGGCCATCTGCCAAGGACTGAGCGATTCGGCCGAGATCGGCTGGCGCGTGAACACCACGTGGGCCGCGGCGTGCGCGCAGGCCGCGCGGTAAAGCTGGGTGGCGTCCACCAGGCCATCGTTGCCTTGCACGGCGTCCAGCGCGTCGGGCAAGTGAATGAAATAGTCCTCGATGAAGGGGCGCAAGCCTTCCCGATTTTCAAAGTCACCGGCGGTGGGACGCATGAAAAAATCGCGGCCCCACAAGGCGCGCAGGTACATGTTGATGCGCCGCTGCACATCGACCAACAAGGTGCCTTTGCGCTCTTGTTGCAGCATGGCCAAAGACTCTTTGGACTGCAAGCCGAAGTAGGCGATTTGGGCCTCAAAGGCGGTGCGGTGGGCTTGTGCTCCCCACATGGCCCAGCGGCGCAAGCCCCCCAAAGTCAGCTGGCCCAACAGCGCATCGAGCTGGCCCAGCATGGGCCGCAAGCCCCGCGGCGCTTGCGACACCAAGGTGTTGAGGAACTGCAGGTACTGCATGAAGAGGGCTGCGTCGGCCAATCGCTTGGCCGCGGTTGGCGCGGTGGCCAGCACCAACTCGATCACCGAACCCGAGGTTTTGGAGGCCAGCATGAGGGCGGTGGTGGCCAGCTCACCGACCACGTCTTCGCCAATCTCTTTGGCCACCTGCGGCGCGCCATCGATCCAGGCGTTGACCAACTCATGGCCGCGCCCCAAGCCGCGCAAAGCGGCCGCGCCTTTGACGTAGTTGTCCAGACCCCTGGCCGAAAACACCTTGGTGGCCTCTGGCCAAGTGTGGGTGAGCAACGCCACGGACTTGGGGTCGAGCTGCTCGACCCATTCGACGTGGTCTTGAAGGTGCACCGACATGGGCTGACCTACTTCAGAAGAAGGTCGCCACAGCCGCGTCCAGTGCATCGCGCATGTCGGGGTCGTCGGTGATCGGCCGCACCAAGGCCACTCGGCAAGCGGCTTGTGCGGCCACACCTTGGGCAATCAAGCTGCCCGCGTAGATCAACATGCGGGTGGAAATGCCTTCGTCCAGGCCATGACCCTTGAGGTTACGCGCACGCTCGGCAATGCCCACCAACTTGCCAGCTACGTCGGCGCTGACACCAGTTTCGTGCGCGACGATTTCGGTTTCGATGTCGTGTTCGGGGTAGTTGAAGTCCAGCGCACCAAAACGTTGTTTGGTCGACTGCTTCAGGTCTTTCATCAGGCTTTGGTAGCCGGGGTTGTACGAGATGACGATCTGAAAATCGGGGTGGGCTTGCACCAACTCGCCTTTTTTCTCCAAGGGCAAGACGCGGCGGTTGTCGGTCAATGGATGGATCACCACGGTGGTGTCTTGACGCGCCTCGACGACCTCATCGAGGTAACAAATCGCACCATGGCGTGCAGCCACCGCCAAAGGGCCGTCTTGCCAACGGGTGCCGTTGGCGTCCAACAAGAACCGGCCGACCAGGTCGCTGGCGGTCATGTCTTCGTTGCAGGCCACAGTGATCAGGGGCTTATTTAACTTCCAAGCCATGTGCTCCACAAACCGGGTTTTGCCGCAGCCGGTGGGGCCTTTGAGCATCATGGGCATGCGCACCGAATAGGCAGCCTCGAACAGCTCGACTTCGTCGGTCACGGGGCGGTAATACGGCTCTTGGTTGACGCGGTAGGCGTCGAGTGTTTCGCTCATGTTGGTCTCCGCAGATCAGGGCTGACAGTGCCCGGTGCCATTCAATGTCAAGGCGCGCTTCTTTCAGCGGCACCTTGACATTGAACCCTGCACCACGGATGGCGGTGCAGGCTCCAAAGGGGACTTACACGGTTTTTCCGCGGTAAATCACCATCGCTGTGCCCTGCGATTGGGA
>JBIKQY010000030.1:0-14353 GCA_044349465.1 Limnohabitans sp.
TGCCGGGTGATGCCCTTGCCATCAAAGCCCGCCTGGGCGTTGTGGCGCAATCCGACACGCTGGACCCGGACTTCACGGCAGAAGAAAACCTGCTGGTGTTTGGCCGGTACTTCGGCATATCCGACGCCGTGATCCGCGAACGCATTCCGCAACTGCTGGAGTTTGGTGCGCTCAGCCACAAGGCCAAAGCCAAACCGGGCGAGTTGTCGGGCGGCATGAAGCGGCGCTTGAGTTTGTCGCGCGCCCTCATCAACCACCCGCAACTGTTGATGCTGGACGAGCCCACCACGGGCCTCGACCCGCAAGCGCGCCACCTGATGTGGGAGCGGCTGCAGGTGCTGCTGCAAGAAGGCAAATCCATCTTGCTCACCACCCATTTCATGGACGAGGCCGAGCGCCTGTGTGGACGCCTCTTGGTGCTGGACCAAGGCCGCAAGATCGCCGAGGGCAAACCCCGCGATTTGATTGCCGAGCACCTGGAGCCCGAGGTGGTGGAAGTGTTTGGGCAAGGCGCGGTGGCGCTGGCGAAAGAAGCGGGTTTGAAAGCCCTGTCGGGCCGGGTCGAGGTGAGTGGCGAGACCGTTTTCTTCTACACCGAGGACAGCCGCGCACTCATGCACGCCTTGGAAGCGTGGCCCACCTTGCGCACCCTGCACCGCCCTTCCAATCTGGAAGACCTGTTTTTGAAATTGACCGGACGCCAGATCCGTGAGGAAGGCTAAGACATGAGTCAAATCCAAAACAACATCTGGGCCGCACCCCGCCTGTCCATGCGCTGGTGGCCTGTGTTTCTGCGCAACTGGCTGGTCTGGAAAAAGCTGGCCATTCCCAGCTTGGTGGGTAACATCGCTGAGCCACTCATGTGGCTGGTGGCCTTTGGCTATGGCATGGGCGCGCTCATCGGGCAGGTCGAGATGGGTGGTGAAAAGGTGCCCTACATCCTGTTTTTGGCCAGCGGCAGCATCTGCATGAGCGCCATGAACGCGGCCACCTTTGAGGCGCTGTACTCGGCGTTCTCGCGCATGCATGTGCAAAAAACCTGGGACGGCATCATGAACGCCCCGGTGCGCCTAGACGATGTGGTGCTGGCCGAAATGCTCTGGGCCGCGTTCAAGGCGCTGTTCAGCGTCACGGCCATTTTGCTGGTGATGCTCGCCTTGGGCATCAGCCACAGCTGGAAGCTGCTGGTGGCCTGGCCCGTGCTGCTGGGCGTGGGCATCACCTTCAGCTGCATGGCGCTCATCTTCAATGCGCTGGCCAAGGGCTACGACTTTTTCACCTACTACTTCACCCTGTTCCTCACGCCCATGATGTTCCTCTCGGGCATCTTTTTCCCGCGAGAGCAATTACCCGCCTTTGTGCGCGTGATCGCCGATTGGCTACCGCTGTCGGTGGCGGTGGATTTGGTGCGCCCGATGTTCTTGGACCGCTGGCCTGACGAGCCTGTGCGTCTGGTGGGGGTGCTGGCGGCGTTTGCGGGGGTGTCGTTTTGGGTGGCCTTGGCCTTGACGCGCAAGCGGTTCAGGAGTTGATGGCAGGTGAATTCAAAAAGTGGGTGAGCTGTTCAGAAGACGCTTGTCGGTGCATTGGTCAATTGAACTTTCCATGCCGACCCACGCCGTCTGAAAAACGCGTGGATCCCGATAAGGTCTCTCCACTTTGGATCGTCGCCAGACCATGTTTGATCTCGTTGGCGATGGCGCTGGCTTCGTCCAGGTCCCATTGCTCCATCACGGACATTCGGTCGTTGCGCAGCGCGTTTTGAGGAAAGGCAGAGATCTTTTTCGCCCAGGCCAATGCGCTCTCCAGTGCAGTCCCGTCATCGACCACCGCGTTGACGAGTCCGATCGCCAGCGCCTCTTGAGCTTCAACAGGCCGCCCAGTCAGAATCAGTTCCAAAGCTCGACCATGCCCGATGAGGCGCGGAAGGCGGATCGTTCCAAGGTCGACCAGCGGTACACCAAAGCGGCGGTTGAAGATGCCCATAACAGCAGATCGACCGACGATGCGCAAATCACACCACAGGGCAAGCTCCATCCCGCCCGCCACTGCGGGGCCTTCGATGGCGGCAATCACAGGCTTTCGCAGTTTCAGGCGAGTGGGCCCCATGGGTGCAAATTCTCCGTCTGGGTTGACCGTTTTGCGCTCTCCTGCAGCCAGCGCCTTGAGGTCGGCGCCTGCACAGAAAGCGCCTCCCGCGCCCGTGAGGATGGCGACGTCCGCTTCGTCGTTGGCATCAAACGATTTGAAGGCCGCCAGTAAATCTTTGGCGGTTGGCAGATCGACCGCATTGCGATGCTGAGGTCTTTCGATGGTCACCACAGCCACCCGATCTCGAATGGACATGGATACGGTCTCGCTCATCTTGTGGTTTCCTTATTCACTGTTGTGGACGCCCTTGCAGACGAACCCTGGTCATCATGAAGAATGGCGTCATCCCATATTTTCAGGGATCGATGGGAGTCACAGGGTTGTTCAGCTGTCGTCTAAGTGTCCACCTGCACAGAGGGCTTGGATAAAAATCATCCACAGTGCCTTGGCCCCCTTGTTTTAGCGTTTTTGACGCCCTCCCTAGAAAGCCCGTCCGTGAACGACTCCATCCGTTTTGTCCGTCAGCCTGTGGCGTTGGCTGTTGCCTTGTGTTGCGCATGGGGCGCCCATGCGCAGGATACAAGGGTGCAAGCCACGCCCGACCCGGGCGCGCTCTCGCCCGTGGTGGTGACGGGCGAGCGCTCAGGCGGCGGGGTTTGGCGCGGTGCAGCTTCGGTCGATGTGGTGGGGAGCGATGAGCTGCGCGAGGGCCAGGCCCAAGTCAACTTGTCCGAAAGTTTGGGCCGGGTGCCAGGCTTGGTGATTCGGAACCGACAAAACTACGCCCAGGACCTGCAAATTTCGGTGCGCGGCTACGGCGCACGCGCCACCTTTGGCGTGCGCGGTGTGCGCTTGTTTGTCGACGGCATCCCGGCCAGCGCCCCCGACGGTTCTGGCCAGGCGGCCAACTTCCCGCTGGGCAGTGCCGACCGGGTGGAGGTGGTGCGCGGCCCCATGGCAGCGCTCTATGGCGCATCGTCCGGCGGAGCCTTGCTGCTGTACACCGAAGACGGCCAGCGGCCTGCGCAGTGGCGCACCGGGCTTGTGGCGGGCTCGGACGGTCTGTGGCGCTTGTCCACCCAGGCCACGGGCCAAACCGGCACGGCGCAAGCGCCGGGCTGGTCTTACGCCGTGGACCTGAGCCGTTTTGAAACCGACGGCACGCGGCCCCAATCGGCTGCTGACCGCAGCACGGCCAATTTGAAACTCTCGCGCCAGCACGAAGGCGGGCGCACCGTGTTGGTGTTTAACCGGCACAGCAGCTCGGCACTCGACCCACAAGGCCTCAGCCGAGCTGAGTTCGACGCCAATCCAGACCAAACCAACGCTGGCGCCCTCAGCTTCAACACCCGCAAAACCGTCGCGCAAACCCAATGGGGCCTGGCTTTTGAGCAAGCGCTGGGCGGCGGCCACAAGCTGGAGCTGATGGGCTACGGCGGCCAGCGCCAGGTCGTGCAGTTTCAATCCATCACCACCGGCGCACAAGTGCCCGCAGGCAGCTCAGGCGGCGTGATCGATCTGGACCGCGATTACTGGGGCTGGAACGCCCGCTGGCGGCACGAGAGCGACTGGCAAGGTGGCCGTTTGTCGCTGAGTGCTGGCGTGGCCTCTGACCACCAAAGCGACAGCCGCAAAGGCTATGAAAACTTCATCGGCACCACGTTGGGCGTGCAAGGCAAGCTGCGCCGCGATGAGGTCAACCGCGCCCAAACGCTGGACCCGTATGTGCAAGCCGAGTGGCGCACACAGGGCCTCACGCTCATGGGCGGCGTGCGCCAGACCCGCACCGAATACGAATCCACCGACCGTTACATCGTGGGCACCAACCGGGACGACAGCGGCCGCAAGGACTACCAATCCACCTTGCCCGTGCTGGGTGCGCGCTGGCAGATCAACCCGACTTTGC
The DNA here is from genome assembly GCA_044349465.1 of Limnohabitans sp. Lineage (GTDB taxonomy): Bacteria > Pseudomonadota > Gammaproteobacteria > Burkholderiales > Burkholderiaceae_C > Limnohabitans_A. Next base: position 3,998 of record JBIKQY010000030.1, read on the forward strand.
AAGCCTTCGCGAGCATGGGCAAAGGTTATGAAATCCCCACCCTCAATGAAGTGGCCTACCGCAGCGGCGGGGTGTCAGGCTTCAACACCGAACTCAACGCCGCCCGCAGCACCAGCGCCGAGCTGGGCCTGCGTGGCCGCGCTGATCCACTGCGCTGGAGCGCTACCGCCTTTGACATCCGCACCGACGACGAGATCGTGGTGCAAAACAACACGGGCGGGCGCACCACGTTCCAAAACGCGGGGCGCACCCTGCGCCAAGGCTTGGAGCTGGCGGGCGAATGGCGCACAGGCCCCGTGACGCTCACCACGGCCTACACCTGGATGCGGGCCAACTACCAAGATGCCTTCATGACCTGCATCGCAGCGGGCTGCCCCAACGCCACCCCACAGGTGCAAGTGCCGCAAGGCCACCAGATTCCGGGCCTGCCCCCACAGCAGCTGTTTGCCCAAGCGGCCTGGGACACAGGTTGGGCGGGTAGCCGGGTGACGCTGGAGGCGCGGAATACAGGTCGAGTGATGGTCAACGACCTGAACACCGACGCGGCGGCGGCGCACACCTTGTTCAACCTCGGTGTGCAGTTCAAGCAAGAGCGGGGCGACTGGACGCTGCGCGAGTTCATTCGAGTCGACAACCTGACCGATCAAAAGCATGCGGGCTCGGTGATCGTGAACGATGGCAACGGCCGCTTCTTTGAGCCGGGTGCGGGCCGCAAGCTCATGCTGGGGCTGGAGGCGCAGCGCCGGTTCTGAGGGGGGAGCTCGTCATGCCTGTCTTGCTGGCGTCGTGCTGCCGCGGCTTGATTGGGCTGTCAGCCAAACCCCTGTGCAGCCCCGTTAAGATCATTCCTTTTGAGTCTCCCACTTTGAAGGAATGAAGAACATGAGCATCCAGACCGTAGGCATCATTGGCGCAGGCACCATGGGCAATGGCATTGCACAGGCGTGCGCCGTCTCTGGCATCCAAGTGGTGATGGTCGATATATCCGACGCGGCCGTGGCCAAAGGCGTGGCCACCGTGGCGAGCAGCTTGGACCGCCTGGTCAAGAAAGAAAAAATCAGCGAAGCCGACAAGGCCGCAGCGCTGGCCCGCATCCAGGGCTCCAGCAACTACGACGACCTCAAGGGCGCTCAGCTGGTGATCGAAGCCGCCACCGAAAACCACGAACTCAAGGTCAAGATCTTGAAGCAGCTCGACGGCATGCTGGCCCCGAACGTGATCATCGCGTCCAACACCTCATCCATCTCGATCACCCAGCTGGCCGCCGCCACGCAGCGCGCTGACCGATTCATCGGCATGCACTTCTTCAACCCCGTGCCCATGATGGCGCTGGTCGAAATCATCCGCGGCCTGCAGACCAGCGACGCGACGCACGACGCGGTGCACGACATGGCGCTGGCTTTGGGCAAGACGCCCATCACGGTGAAAAACGCCCCTGGCTTTGTGGTCAACCGCATCTTGGTCCCCATGATCAACGAAGCTTTCTTTGTCTTGGGCGAAGGCCTGGCCGAGGCCGAAGCCATCGACGCGGGCATGAAGCTCGGCTGCAACCAGCCCATTGGCCCGCTGGCGCTGGCCGACATGATTGGCCTAGACGTCTGCCTGGCCGTGATGGAGGTTTACCTCAAGGAGTTCGGCGACAGCAAATACCGCCCCAGCCCTCTGCTGAAAGAAATGGTGGCAGCAGGCCGCTTGGGCCGCAAGACCGGGCAGGGTGTTTACAAGTACTGAGCTTGTTGCGCGCAGAGGTTGAAGGCGTCAACCCCGGTCGCTTGGCATCCGTGCCAGAGAAATACGGCAGCCGCGGTGATGACCAAAGATGCCGTTGGACATACATCCTGTGCGCGCTCAGTTGCGCTGTGCATCGGCCACTCGCAGAAACAAAGCCGTTGAAAGAGGTGTCCCTGAAACATGGGCTTGTTCAACTTGATTTTCTTCGACTGCACTTGCTTGGCTGGTCTGAGAGAGATTCAAACGGCCGTCGGTCCGCGCACTCTTGAGCAGCCGGAGTTGCACAGTAGGCGCAGGTATGGCACGCGTCAACACGCGGCCTTCCAATATGTCAGACCAATCCGTGCCCAAAAATTCAGCAACCCGTTGTGCCGCTTTGTACCGCAGGCCTGGGGTGTAAAACAGGGTGTCTTTGCCAGTTTCAAGTTCGTAAAGCTGCCAAACTGTGATGCAGGCTTTCGAAGCGACGACAAAAGCTTCAACACCTTGCTGAACGCGCAAACGCCGCAGCACACGACCAAAGCGATCGTTGGTGTCTAAATTTTGATCACCGATAAATGTCTCCAGGTTTTTGTTGGCCTCAAGCAATTGACGCTTGATGTGAAGGGACTTCACCTGCTTGAGCACCTTGGAGCGTCCACTCTCAAACGGTATTTCGACCGTCGGTTTCTCCTCCACGTTGGCGACTGTGGCGAGCTGGAAATGGGATTTGATGTGGAGGTTCATGGTGTTGGACGTTGGAAATTGATGGAAGTTTCACAACAGACAAATTTGATGATTTAAATTTTATTGTTATTTTTCGATTTGTAAATTGCCTAAATGGGTAATAAATATAAATATTATATTTTTGGAAGCTGAGGTCATTACGGTCAGTCTCGACAACAGGTGTCATCAGCGAAAAATCCAAGACCTGGGGGAACTCTGGTGCGGACTTGCGTCATATTCCAGCCAGGTTAGACAACGGTGTCAGCCACACTGTCACCCGTGTGAACGGCTGGATTGGACTCCCGCTCTAGCATTGCAAGCATGAACGCCACCCCTCACCCCGAAGGCCAGATCGACTGCACCGTGCACGGTGCAATCCTGCAAATTTGCATCAACCGCCCTGCCAAGCGCAACGGCTTCACACCCAAGATGTTCCGCGAACTGGGTGAGGCCTACACCCGGCTGGACGACGACCCCGCCCTGCGTGTGGGCGTGCTGTGCGCGGCGGGGGACCATTTCACGGCTGGGCTGGATTTGCCCACCATTGCGCCCCTGATGCAGCGTGGAGAAAAGTCAGTGCCACTGGGCTTGGTGGACCCGCTGAATCTGGGCATGGAGGGGTATCGGCGCCGTGTCAAACCCATGGTGGTGGCGGTGCAGGGCATCACCTACACGCTGGGCATCGAGTTGATGCTGGCCGCCGACATCGTGGTTGCGGGCGACGACTGCCGCTTTTCGCAGCTGGAGGTGCAGCGCGGCATCATGGCCACGGGCGGTGCCACGCTGCGCATGGCCGAGCGGGCGGGCATGGGCAATGCACTCTTGCATTTGCTCACGGCCGATGTGTTTGACAGTGCCGAAGCCCTTCGCCTGAACTTTGTGCAAAAAGTGGTGCCTGCCGATGGTCTTTTGCCCGAGGCCATGCGCATCGCCGAGTTGATCGCCGCACAGGCCCCGCTGGCGGTGGTGGCCACGCGGCAAAACGTGCTCAAAGGTGTGGAGCAGGGGCCATTGGTGGCCATGCATGACTTTATGACGGTGCAGCAGCGGCTGTCGCGCAGCGAGGATGCGGCCGAGGGCGTGCGCTCTTTTGTCGAAAAACGCGCCGCCCGCTTCACTGGCCAATGAAGCCTGGCCTATGGCCGACAAGGGTCATCGCCTTTCAACTGGCCCTTGGTTCGAGCGTTGGGCATCAGGTCGCTGATCACGCGCTTCAAGGTCCCGTCTCAGGTCGGCCACTTCCTGGCGCAGGTGCCTGAGTTCCCGCATCAGGTCTTTTTCAATCTGGCGCTCTTCGTCCTCGACCTCTTCGCCGACAAAAATGGCCGAGAGCGAGGCGGTGACCAGCGACAGCACAGCCAAACCCAACAGCACCACGATCACCGAAAAAGCGCGTGAAGCCAGCGTGGAGGGCACCACGTCGCCAAAGCCGACGGTTGCGGCGGTCGTGAAGGCCAGCCACAGCCCGTCCGACAAGGTCTCAATGCTGGGGTCAATCAGCCAAAAGCCCAGCCCCCCAAGTCCAAGAATGGCCACAGCCAGCAGCAGGGAATAGATCAGGCCCTGGCGGACGAGGCGATGAAGACGACGGTGTGGCGCTGGCATGTGTTGGATTTTCGCCCATCCAGCGCTGTGGCCTTGCGGCCGTTGTCGCGCCAAACACTTTTCAATCGGGCCCGGTTGCCTGGGGGCGTCTCGGATGGCTGAGCATCTTGATGCGCATCAAGATGCCGCCTTGGGTGTGGGTGCAAGATTCACTTCAGGCCCATCGGAGATGATGGGCCACGATTCCCTCTTAAGGAGACTTCATGAGGTTGGCCCTCTTGTCAGACCTGCACGCCAACTGGCAAGCGCTTTGTGCCTGTTTGTCGCACGCCCAGACGCAAGGTGTAGACCGCTACGCCTTTTTGGGTGACTTGGTGGGTTATGGCGCTGACCCTGGTCGGGTGCTCGATCAGGTCATGGCCCTGCACGCGCAAGGGGCGCAGGTGTTGCAAGGCAATCACGATGCGATGGCTGTTTCCCCGCCGTTGGGTGACGCGTCTTTGGGCGCGAGCACGGCCACCTGGACGCAGGCTCAGTTGAGCCCTGCGCAGCGTGATTTTTTGGCGCAGCTGCCGATGACCGCCAAGCTCGATCATGTGTTGCTGGTGCATGCCAGCGCCGACAAGCCCGAGACTTGGCGCTATGTGGATGGCGAGCGCGCTGCCATGGCTTGCCTGAATGCCGCCAAGGGCGGCGGCTTGGTCGATGGCTTTGCGCTCCAGCATGTGATGGTGGGGCATGTGCACCACCAGACGCTGTATTACCAAGGTGCCGGGCGGGACCTGATGCCCTTCAAGCCCACGCCTGGCGTGGCTGTGCCGGTGCCGCGCCTGCGTGCCTGTGTGGCCACGGTGGGTTCGGTCGGGCAGCCGCGTGATGGTGATCCCCGGGCCATGTACGCCATTTATGACTTGAGCGCCGGGCGCTTGACGTTTCACCGTGTGCCCTACGACCATGCCGCCGCCGCGCAAGCCATCCGGCAGGCCGGTTTGCCCGAATATTTTGCCCACCGCCTGGAGACTGGACGTTGAAACTGCTGCATCCCGGTGAAGTCATCGACGGCTTCGAGATCGAAGAATGCGTGCATGCCGGTGGCATGGCGCACATTTACAAAGTGGCTTATGCCCCTGCCGCCGATGGCACGCGCCGCGCGCCCGAATTTGCCATGGCCATGAAAATCCCGCGCATGACCGCAGGCGACGGGGCCGAGAACATCATCAGTTTTGAGATCGAACACCAGATCATGCCCACGCTTGCGGGGCCGCATGTGCCGCGCTTTGTGGCCGCGGGTGATTTGTCGCGCATCCCTTACCTGGTCATGGAATACGTGCAGGGGCAAACCTTGCAGCACTGGCTGGACCGGGGTGAGCCGCTTGCGCCTGAAGAGATCGCCCGTTTGGGTGCGGCCATGGCCAAGGCCGCGCACAGCTTGCACCGCCAGAACGTGTGCCACCTCGACCTCAAACCAGCCAATGTGCTGATCCGCCCCGATGGCTCGGCCTTATTGCTCGACTTTGGCTTGTCGTGCCATGCGCATTACCCGGATTTGCTGGCCGAAGAGCTGCGCAAAGCGGTGGGTTCGCCGATCTGGATTGCGCCCGAACAAGTGGTGGGGGTGCGCGGCGACCCGCGCAGCGACGTGTTCGCCTTGGGCGTGATGCTGTACCAACTGACCACGGGTGAAGCGCCTTTTGGCGAGCCCGCCACCGCAGGCGGCATGCGCCAGCGTTTGTGGATGGACCCGGTGCCTCCGAGAAAACGCCGGCCCGATGTGCCCGCATGGCTGCAGGAGGTCATCTTGCGCTGCCTGGCCCCCGTGGCGGCGGCGCGTTACCCCTCGGCCGCGCACTTGGCGTTTGACCTGACGCACACCCAAGACATCCGCATCACCGAGCGTGGACGGCAGACCCAGGGCACGGGTTTTGGGGTGCACTTCAAACGCTGGCTGCGCGCCGCTGGCATGCAGTACCAGCCCAGCCCCTTGCCCTCGCAGCAAATCGAGCAGGTGCCCATCGTGATGGTGGCGGTGCCGCACAAAGACGTGAGCGATGCCACGCTGTATTCCCTGCGCGAAGCGGTGTCGCGCTCGCTCGGTATCCGGCCCGGGGCGCGGCTGGCGTGTGTGACCGTCATTGGCACGGGCGACACCAACGCGACCGAGTCGCACAAAAGCGAAACCAGCGTGCACCGTTGGCACCTCACGCGTTTGCAGCAGTGGGCGCAGCCGTTGGACCTGAGTGACCACCAGACCTCGTTCCATGTGCTGGAGTCTGGGGATGTGGCCGATGCGCTGGTCAAGTACGCCGAGGGCAATCAGGTCAGCATGGTCATCTTGGGCGCGGCCACGCATGGGCTGCAAATGCAGCGCTTTGTGGCCACGGTGCCGATCAAGGTGGCCATGGAAGCGCCTTGCACGGTGATCCTAGTCAAGCCCAGTTTGCCATTCGAGCAACTGGCTGCCGCTTGAGGAATGCGGGCTGCGCCACAATCGGCGCATGACCGAACCGAACGCCTTGCACCCTTACGCTGAACTCACACCCGACCGGGTCATGGACGCCATGCAGGAGCTGGGCCTGTGGCCCGATGGCCGTTTGCTGGCGCTCAGCTCTTACGAAAACCGCGTGTACCGTGCGCACCTGGACGAGCCCGTGCAAGGCAGCTCGGCGGTGGTGCTCAAGTTTTACCGGCCTGGGCGCTGGAGCCGAGAACAGATTCAGGAAGAACACGACTTTGCCGCCGAACTGTTGGCGGCCGAAGTGCCAGTCGTGCCACCGATGGTGCTCAACGGCCAGACCCTGCACCAAAGCGCTGGGTTTGATTTTTCGGTGAGCCCCTTGCGCGGCGGCCGCACGCCCGAGCTTGATGACTTTGAGGTGCTCGAATGGATTGGCCGCTTTCTGGCCCGCATCCACACCGTGGGCGCGGCCAAGCCTTTTGCGCACCGCCCCACGCTCGATGTGCAGACCTTTGCGCTCGAGCCCGCCGAGTGGCTGCAAAAGCACCAGATGATTCCGCTGGAAGTCGAGCGCGAATGGCGCGATGCCTTTGCTGAGGCGTTGGCCTTGGTGCAAGAAAAAATGGCGCAGGGTGCAGCAGACCGCCGCCTGATTCGCCTGCATGGTGATTGCCACCCCGGCAATATTTTGTGGACACCTGCCGAGCTGCCCGGTGGTGGCCCGCACTTTGTGGACCTGGACGACGCCCGCACGGGCCCGGCCGTTCAAGACCTGTGGATGCTGCTCTCGGGCGACCGGGCGCAGCGCACGCAGCAATTGTCGGCTTTGCTCGATGGTTATGAGCAGGTGCGCGACTTCGACCGCGCCGAGCTGAACCTGATCGAGCCGCTTCGCACGCTGCGCCTGATCCACTACAGCGCTTGGCTGGCGCGGCGCTGGGAAGACCCGATTTTCCCGGTCAACTTTCCGTGGTTCGGTACGCCCGACTACTGGCGCGGCCAAGTGTTGATGCTGCAAGAGCAAGTCGAGCAGATGCAGGAAGAACCGCTGGTGGTGTGAGCGCATCACAGCGCAACACGGTGATTTGCCGGTCGGTGGCTTCAGCCTTGCTTGTAAAACTTGCCGTCCTTCATGATCGACAGGATGTTCTCGCCCTGACCCAGCAGGCACGAAATGTCGGTCAGCGGATTGCCCCTGACCAGCAGCAAGTCGGCTTTGGCACCGGGTTTGATCACGCCCAATTGACCGGACATGTTCAGCAGCTCGGCCGCGTTTACCGTGGCTTGTTGCAAGGTCGCGCCTGCACCCAGGATGCCTGCGCGGATGCGCAACTCATCGGACTGGTGGCGGTGTGATTCGCCCAGCAAATCGGTACCCAAGGCCATCTTGACACCGGCCTTGGCCAATATTTCCAGCGCTTTTTGACCTTGGCTGCGAACGGTTTCGATCTTGGCCACCGAGACAGCTGGCAAGCCCAGGCTGGCCCCCTCGTTGGCCAAAGCCTCGTAGGTGATGAGGGTGGGCACCATGAATGCCCCATGGTCGGCCATGAAGGCGCAGGTGTCGGCGTCGATCAGGTTGCCGTGCTCGATGCTGCGCACGCCAAATTCCACCGCCCGGTGAATCGCCTTGGGCGTGTAGGCGTGGGCCATGACGTAGGTGCCCGCGTGTTCGGCTTCGTCCACAATGGCGCGGATCTCGCCCTCGGAGTAGCCCAGGTAATGGATCGGGTCGTTGGGCGAAGCCACGCCACCCGAGGCCATGATCTTGATCTGGTTGGCACCCTTCATGATCTCTTCGCGCACAGCCAAGCGCACGTTGTCCACGCCATCGACCACACGGGCCAGCGCCCCGACGCGGGTGGAGCACGCGCAGCTTTCCAGTTCGTCGCTGCGCGGGCGGCCGTCGCCATGGCCGCCAGTCTGCGACAAGGCGCGGCCTGCGGCAAAAATGCGCGGACCCTCGACCAAATCGGTGCGGGTGGCCTCCGCCAAGTTCCAGTCGGCCCCACCGGCATCGCGCACGGTGGTGAAGCCGCGCATCAGCATGCCCTTCATGATGGGGATGGCCCGCAAGGTGGCAAACACATTGGGCTGCTGGCTGTTGTAGGTCAGGTTCAGGTGCGAGGCGATCACATGCACATGGCAGTCGATCAGGCCAGGCATCAGGGTCAGGCCTTTGGCCGAAACGGTTTGCGCACCTTCTGGCACGGGCAGCTGAGGGCCTACGGCTTCAATTTGGCCATCCTTGACCCACACATCGGTGTCTGGCAAAAATTTCAGGGTTTCAACATCGAGCACGTTGGCCGATTGGATCAGGATCGAGGTCATACAGCGTTTCAAAAAATGTCTGGGCACAGGGCGTCGACGTGAGGAACCAAAGTCCATCATCTCAGCCGTTCATGCCCTTGGACACCGCATAAACCCTAGGTTTTCGGCCTTGCGCCTGACCAGCCTGCTGCCTAGAATGAAAAGTCAACCAACCAAGACAGGAATCTGCATGTTGAAACCAATCCTTCGTTCCACGCGCTTGCTCGCGCTGGCCATCGGCATGTCTGCCACGCTGGTCTCCGTGAGTGCCGTGCAAGCCAACGAGCTCAAGTGGGCTGCGCAAAACGACATCCTGACGCTAGACCCTCACGCGCAAAACCACGCCACCACCAACAACATCGTAGGTCACGCCTACGAACCCCTGGTGCGCTATGACCGCAATTACAAGGTCGAGCCTTCGCTGGCCACCAGCTGGCAAGTGGTCAACCCCACCACGGTGCGTTTCAACTTGCGCAAAAACGTGAAATTCCAGGACGGCTCGGCCTTCACCGCTGACGATGTGTTGTTCTCTTTTGACCGCATCCGCCAGCCGCAAGGCACCATGCAAATTTATGTGGCCGGTGTCAAAGGCATCAACAAGATCGACGACCACACCATCGACGTGGTGCTGGACAAGCCCAACCCGACCTTGCTCAACAGCTTCACCACCTTCTTCATCATGAGCAAGGCTTGGGCAGTGAAGAACAAGTCCGAAAAAGTGCAGGACTACAAGGCCAAGGAAGTCACCTTCGCATCCACCAACGCCAATGGCACGGGCCCGTATGTCATCAAGGAGTGGGTGGCCGATCAGCGCTTGGTCATGACCGCCAACAAGTCCTGGTGGGACAAGTTGCCGGGCAACGTGACCGATGTGATCTACACCCCCATCAAGTCTGACCCCACCCGCATCGCGGCCTTGCTCTCGGGCAACGTGGACATCGTGACCGACTTGCCCACACAAGACGTGGCCCGCCTGCGCTCCACACCCGCTTTGTCTGTGCTCGATGGCCCGGAAGTGCGCACCATTTTCATCGGTGTGGACCAAGGCTCCAACGAATTGAAATATGGCTCCAAAGGCCCCAACCCCTTCAAGGACGTGCGCGTGCGCAAAGCCTTGAACATGTCGATTGACCGGGTGGCCATCCAGCGCAGCATCATGCGCGGCCTGTCCGTGCCAGCGGCCATCATGGTGGCCCCTGGCGTCAACGGGCACACGGCCGAGTTGGACAAAGTGGCCCCGCCCGACCTGGACGGTGCCAAGAAATTGTTGGCCGATGCCGGTTATGCCAACGGCTTTGACTTCACCCTCGACTGCCCGAACAACCGCTACGTGAACGACGAAGAGGTGTGCCAGGCCGTGGTCAACATGTGGGCCAAAGTGGGCATCCGCGCCAAGCTCAACGCCACCAACTTCAGCAGCTTCATTGTCAAAGTCCAAAACTTTGACTCCAGCGCTTACCTGTTGGGCTGGGGCGTGGCCACTTACGACGCGCAGTACTCCTTGCAGTCTTTGGTCATGACCCGCACCACCGGTTCGGACGGCAACTTCAACTTCCTCAAAATCAGCAACGCCAAGGTGGACGCCTTGACCGAAGCCATGAAGACCGAAA
>JBIKQY010000266.1:0-4306 GCA_044349465.1 Limnohabitans sp.
GCCTGCGCCAAAGCGAAGGTGCGTGTGCACTACCCCGAGCTGCATTTGTGCACCGACAACGGCGCCATGATCGCCATGGCCGCCGCCATGCGTTTGCAAGCCGGGGTGCAAACCGCCCAAGCGCTTTACAGTTTTGACGTCAAACCACGCTGGCCGCTGCACGAGCTGGCCGGGGCTTGATGCTTCGAAAGCTCGGCCTGAGAAAGCCTTGAATGAGGTCTTGGATAATGCCTGTTGGAATTCGGGTTAACCCGAATGTGCTGACCTACACTGGTTAAACTCTGCCCCTTTGCTTGTGTGGGCCGGTTCTCGGTCCTGCGTCTGCCTTGCCATGTATTCACTGCCCTTTTTTTCGCGACGCACGCTGCTGGCCTGTGCCGCCGCCCTGTGTTTTGTGCCCGCCCATGCCCAATCGCCCGCGCCCATTCGCCTGGCCTTGATCGAGGGCCTGAGCGGCCCCTTTGCCAACACCGGTGAATCGGTGGTGCGCAACATGGCCTGGGCGGTCGAGCGGGTCAATGCCCGCGGCGGCGTCCCCACCGCACAAGGCATGCGGCCCATGCTGCTGACGCGCCACGACAGCAAAGGCCAAAGCGAAGAGGCTTTGTCGGCCCTCAAATCGGCCATCGACGACGGCGCGCAGGTCGTGTTGCAAGGCAACTCGTCAGCCAATGCGGCGGCCTTGATCGACGCCATCAACAAGCACAACGAGCGCGAGCCCACCCGGCGCGTGCTCTTTCTCAATTACTCGGCGGTCGACCCGGCCTTGACCAACGAGAAATGCAGCTTCTGGCATTTCCGCTTCGATGCCCATGCCGACATGCGCATGGCGGCGCTCATGCAGGTCTTGCGCGAAGACCAAAGCGTGAAATCGGCCTATCTGATCGGTCAGGACTACAGCTTTGGTCAGGCCGTTTTGCGCGAGGCCCGGCGGCAGTTGGGCGTGCAGCGCCCGGATGTGCAGATCGTGGGCGACGAGCTGCACCCCATGGGTCGGGTGAAAGACTTTTTGCCCTACGCGGCCAAGATCAAAGCCAGCGGTGCGCAGGCCGTGATCACCGGCAACTGGGGCAATGACCTGACGCTTTTGGTCAAAGCTGCGCGCGAGGCCGGTTACGAAGGCAAGTTCTACACCTTTTATGGCAACGCCTTGGGCGCGCCTGCAGCCATTGGCGAAGCCGGCGTGGGCCGCGTGATCGCGGTGGCCGACTGGCTGCCCAATGTGCCAGGCCAGGTCAGCGCCCAGTTTTACCAAGACTTCCGCCAACGCTTTCCCAAACCGTCCGAAGACTATGTGCATGTTCGCATGCAGCTCATGATCGAGGCGCTGGCGCAGGCGGTGGAAAAAGCCGGGGGCACCGACCCTGTGGCTGTGGCCACGCAACTGGAAAAAGCCCGCGTCAGCATCGCAGGACAAACCGGCAGCATGCGGGCGCAAGACCACCAGTTTCAGCAGCCGCTGGTGGTGGGCATGATGGCCCGCCAAGGCACGCCGGGCGTACCCTTTGACGTGGAAGGCTCCGGTTACGGCTTCAAAGTGGTGCGCCAGATCAAGGCCGAGCAAGCCCGTCTGCCCAGCACTTGCCAGATGGTGCGTCCGGGGGGCTGATTGGGTTTTGGGGCTGTCTTTTGCGCACCGGTTCTGCGGTCTGGTGGGAGATTGATCTTTGTTGCCGAGCCTTTTTTATGCCCGCATCGACAGAGCTGTAAATTTGAAACAAGATGTAATAACTCTCTAATTGTCTTTTGTATTTGAAAATTAATTACTAAGATGTCACAAAAATGAAAACGACAAATCCGATGAAAGGTGAATATTCGGATTTTTGAGGGGCGCGATTGGATTCTTGTCAGTCCCTTGGCTTTTCAAGTTGTCATCTGCTGAATTCATTTTTTTGTATCGAAAGGCAAAAAATGAGCATCGTCAAATATTTCAATCACGGTTTTCAACGCGACATCGGCAAGCTCCAGTTCAGTGAAGTGCCGCAAGTGCTCAAAGATATTCTGAACGACAAGGACCTGATTCAGTTTGGGGGCAAAAATTGGTCACGCGTTGCGGACGACCTCAAAGACATCGATGTCGAGTTGCGTCCCATGTTTGTGTTGTGTTTGTTTGCTTTGGTGGCCACTGATCAATGCATGCAGACTTATTTCAAGCAGCACTACACCGACTGGCGTGCGCAAACGGCTTACCCCAAATTTGGCTGGACCCGGTTTGGTTTGTACAACGAAAACCCACTGAAATTGTTGTCTGTGCCTGAGCAGTTACAACAGGTTGATGCGGAGAAAACGTGCGCACTGATGCGCGAATTTGTGGGCTTTTATCGAACCCTGGTGGCCGACTATTGCCACCTGCACGCACCTGAGTTGTCGGCCGATCTGTTCTTTTCCCGACTCCTGCAAGACGACATCTTCACCATGGGCGAGGGCCGGGTGGTGGCGGCATTCAAGCAAGCGGCTCCAGGTTTGATTCAGGGCCGTACGCTGGATACATCGGCGACCGAAGGCTATCTGCTGGCGGCTTGAGATTTTGTGACGAGGGCCCCCAAGTGAGGGCTTTCAACTGCTCCTGAACACGCGCAGTTCAGGCGGTAAGCTGTGGTGCCGTGGGCGCACCAACTGTGCTTTTTCAACGACGATGACGCAGGGTTTGACCCAATGGCCGATGGCGTCACAGCGGCTAGCATCAAAGCCTGATTTACTTAACTTGCTAAGCATTTGGCGTTGGCGTTACAGCCTTGGGTCTGCATTGTCCTGTTCAATACCCGCCAGCACCATCTCAGCACCGCCTGACATGCACATCGCGCACAACTACATTGATGGCCAATGGGTCAAGCCCAGCGACGTTCACGCCATCGGGGACTCCTTGAATCCGGCCACGGGCGAAAAAGCGGCCCAGTTCGTGGCCGCGAGCGTGCAAGAGGTGGACCATGCCATCGCTTGTGCCCGCACTGCCTTTGAAACCACCACCTGGGCGCAACAGCCCAAGCTGCGCGCCGACGTGCTGCGCCTGTTTGCCGACCGCCTAGAGCAGAACAAGGCGCAAGTGGTGCAAACGCTGGTGCAACTCAACGGCAAATTGCAGCGCGAGGCCGAAGGCGAGGTCATGGCCGGCATTTCCGAGCTGCGGTATTACGCCGGGCTGGCGCGCAACCTGTTTGGCCGGGTCATTGAGATGGAGCCCGATGTTTACTCGCACATCGAGCGCGAAGCCATTGGTGTGGCCGCCATCATCGTGCCCTGGAACGCGCCTGTAACTTTGCTGGTGCGCTCTTTGGCACCGGCGCTGGCTGCGGGCTGCACCGTGGTCATCAAGGCGGCGCACCAGACCGCATTGGTGCACACCCAGGTCATGGCCTGTCTGGTGGCCGATGAGCGCATTCCGACAGGCGTCATCAACTCCTTCATTGAGCAAGACATCGTGGCCACGCAGCACTTGTGCGCGCACCCCGAAGTCGATGTCATCAGCTTCACCGGTTCGACCCATGTGGGCAAACAAATTGCCTTGTCCACCGCCAAAAACCTGACCCGCTTGTCGCTGGAGCTGGGGGGTAAAGCCCCGGCCATCGTGCGGGCCGATGCCAACATGAGCGCTGCTGTGCGCGGCATTGTGGGCGGTGCTTGCGTCATGGCGGGGCAAATGTGCACCGCCATCAGCAGGGTGCTGGTGCACGAATCGGTGGCCGCTGACTTTTCTGCCCAACTGAGCCAGGCGCTGGCGCAGGTCAAAGTGGGACCAGGTGACCAACCGAGCTCGGGCATGGGCCCCTTGATCGATCAGCGCAACCAGGCCCGCTTGCTGGAAGAAGTGCGTGCGGCCGCGTCGGACTGCCGCGTGCTGTTGGCAGGGCATGTTCCTGCTGACACGCCTCGCGGCGGCGCGTTCATCACGCCGTCGCTCGTGGCCACGCAAGACCTGAGCAGCCATTTTGTTCAGGACGAAATTTTTGGCCCGATGATCACTCTCGAAACATTCACTTCAGACGACGAGGCGGTGCAACGCGCCAACGCGACACGCTACGGCCTGGCCGCTTCGGTGTGGACTGCCGACCACCGAGCAGCTCGTCAAATTACCCGGCGCGTCAAATTTGGCAATGTGTGGGTGAATGCGCACAACCGCTTGTTTGCCGAAATCGAGACCGGTGGTTACCGGCAAAGCGGTTTTGGCCGTTTGCATGGCGTGGAAGGCCTGAACGACTTCATGGAAACCAAGCATGTGTTCATGCCCTGCAACGATTGACCCTCGCCGATGACCGATTCGACCCAGCCCAAGACGCCACACACCACCGCCCGTTACTTCTTGGAAGGT
>JBIKQY010000267.1:0-4293 GCA_044349465.1 Limnohabitans sp.
GGTCTCCAACGATCTGGATTTCAAGCGGAAATACAAAATCGGCACGGTGAATTCCATCAACTGGGCACGTTTGCTGGCCCAGGTGGTGTATTACTTTGCTGGGTACTTCCAGGCCACCCAGAACAATGTGCAAAAAGTCAGCTTCACCGTGCCGAGCGGTAACTTTGGCAACGTCTGCGCAGGCCATGTGGCCCGCATGATGGGCTTGCCGATTGACCGCCTGGTGGTGGCCACCAACGAAAACGATGTGCTCGACGAGTTTTTCCGCACCGGCGTTTACCGTGTGCGCGGCACAGCCGACACGCATGAAACGTCCAGCCCCTCGATGGACATCTCCAAGGCCAGCAACTTTGAGCGCTTTGTGTTCGACCTGTTGGGCCGTGATGCCGCCCAAACCAAAGCCATCTTTGGCGAAGGTTTGAGCCGCCATGGTTTCTTCGATGTGTCTGGCGATCCACGCTTTGCCCAAGCTGCCACCACCTATGGTTTTGACAGCGGCCGCAGCACCCATGCTGACCGACTGAAAACCATCCAACAGGTCTTTGCCACTTACGGCGTGATGATCGACACCCACACCGCAGATGGGGTGAAGGTGGCCAAAGAGCATCTGAACCCGCTGGTGCCCATGATCGTGCTCGAAACCGCTTTGCCCATCAAGTTTGCCGCCACCATCGTGGAAGCCTTGGGTCGACAGCCTGAGCGCCCACCGCAGTTTGAAGGCATCGAAGCCTTACCCAAACGCGTGCAGGTCATGAAAGCCGACGTGGCTTTGGTCAAGGCCTACATCCAGCAGCACTGCGACTGAAAGCCCATGAGCACTACCCCACGCACCCCTTTGATGTCCTTGGACGATGCGTTGCAGGCGCTGCTTGCACGCATCAGCCCCCTGACTGACGCTGAGTCGGTGGCCACCTTCGATGCCGATGGGCGTGTGCTGGCCGAGGACCTGGTTTCGGCCTTGCAGGTGCCTGCTTTTGACAATTCCTCGATGGACGGCTATGCCGTGCGCCGTGCCGACTTGTTGCAGCCCGGCGTCGCTTTGCGTGTGACCCAGCGCATCGCTGCCGGTCACACCGGGCAGCCCTTGCAAGCCGGGCAAACCGCCCGCATCTTCACAGGCGCCCCCGTGCCTGAAGGCGCAGACGCCATCGTTATGCAGGAGCAAGCCGAGCAGGTGCCCGAAACGCCCGATGCCGTGCGCTTTTCGGTGGTGCCCGAGCCCGGGCAGTGGATTCGCCGCAGCGGCGAAGACATCCGCCAGGGCCAGACTGCTTTACAACGTGGTCAAAAACTGGGACCAGCCGAGCTGGGCCTGGCCGCAAGCTTGGGTCTGGCGCACCTGCCTGTTTTGCGCCGCCCAAGGGTGGCCTTGTTTTCGACGGGCGACGAGTTGGTCATGCCGGGCGATGTGGCCCCGAAGGACATGCCACCCGGCAGCATTTACAACTCCAACCGATTTTTTCTGCGCAGCTTGTTGCACCGCATCGGTTGCGAGGTGAGTGACTTGGGCATCGTGCCCGACCGCCGTGAGGCCACGGTGGCCGCGCTCAAAACCGCTGCCGATCACCACGACCTGATCCTGACCAGCGGCGGGGTTTCGGTGGGCGAAGAAGACCACGTCAAACCGGCGGTGCAGTCCTTGGGTGAGCTGAACCTGTGGCAAATCGCCATGAAGCCGGGCAAACCCTTTGCCTATGGGCAGGTGCGGCGTCAGACCGCCGAGGGCGTGGCCCACTTTGTGGGATTGCCTGGCAACCCGGTGTCCAGTTACATGACCTTTTTGCTCCTGGTCAGGCCTTTGCTGTGTCAACTGCAAGGCATGTGCGCGTCTGCGCCCCACACCCAACGCTTGCCGGCTCACTTTGCGTGGCCCAAGGCCGACAAGCGCCGCGAATTTCTGCGGGTGCGCCGCAATGCCCAAGGCGGGCTGGACCTCTTTCCCAACCAAAGCTCTGGGGTGTTGACCTCGGTGGTGTGGGCCGATGGGGTGTTGGACAACCCCGGTGGGCAGACGATTGAGCCTGGACAACTGGTCGATTTTTGGCCTTTTTCGGAGTGCTTGGCATGAAAGTGCAGGTTCGCTATTTCGCTTCGCTGCGTGAAAGCATTGGCTTGTCTCATGAGACCGTGGAGACCCAGACGGCCGATGTGGCCGCTTTGCGCGCCGAGTTGATGGCGCGGGGCGAGCACTACCGTGCTTGTCTGTCCCCGGACCGTCCGGTGCGCATGGCCCTCAATCAGCTCATGGTGCAGGGCAACGCCGCCCTGACCGAGGGTTGCGAGGTCGGCTTTTTCCCACCCGTGACCGGAGGTTGATGCGATGACGCCCCGAGTCAGCATCCAGACGAACGACTTTGACGTGTCCTTCGAGTTGGCCGCCTTGCAGGGTCTGGACTTGCGGGTTGGGGCCGTGTGCAGCTTTGTGGGCACGGTGCGCGACACCCGGGCTCTGACCGGTCAGGCAAGCGATGAAGTGCAGGCCATGGAGTTGGAGCACTACCCGGGTATGACCGAAAAATCGATCGAAGCCATGATCGACGAAGCGCACAAGCGCTTTGACTTTTATGCGGCGCGTGTGGTGCACCGTGTGGGACGTTTGTTGCCTGCAGACCAGATCGTGCTGGTCGCCGTGACCTCGGCGCACCGGGGCGAAAGCTTCAAAGCTTGCGAATTTTTGATGGATTACCTGAAAACCCAGGCACCGTTCTGGAAAAAAGAGCAAACCCCAGAGGGGGCGCATTGGGTGGATGCCCGTGTGTCTGACGATGCGGCTTTGGCGCGTTGGGGCATCCAGGCCCACAACGCCTGATTTCTGGTCAGCACCCTGAGCGGCCAGCTTCAGTGGGCGTAGCGAGGTGGCTCAAGTGGTATCACAGGGCCTGTGTCGTTCGCTTTGCCGGGGCCGCCCACAGCACCCCATTCTGCTTTTTCAATGGCTTGCTGGATCAGGTGCACCATGCCGTGCACCAAGCTGACTTGCAAGTTAAGCTGGCAAGCGCGGGCTTGGGCCGGATCGGACTTGTCCTCAAAAGAAATTTCCAAAGCCCCGCTCGGCTTGATTGTCAAATGGGCATCGGTGATGAGCAGGGGTTCTGCCCCCAGCGGCCATTGTGTGGCGCGGTTTTCAAAAGGGGTGGCAAAGTCGGCTTTTTTCAAAAATGCATCGCGCTTGAGTTCAGTCAGCAGGTGTTGCGCTGGCGCATCGGTGGCTGCTACGCCGGGTTGCGCCGCTTCCAGACGCACGGCCGATTGTTCGATGGCGGGCATCAAACGCAGCGTCATGCGACGCGTCAGCCAGAAACGAAACTCCTGTTGGTCTTGGGTGTTCAGGCGAAGCAACAAGCGGTCTTGGCGCTCATCGTGGTTCACAGACAGTTGGTGAATGTTCATGCTTTGATTTTAGGCAAAAGTGCCTCCCTCAATGGCCCTTGAAAATGTCATTTTCAGCACAAGTTGACAGGCATTGGAGATCTACACATGCGA
Source organism: Limnohabitans sp. (assembly GCA_044349465.1). GTDB lineage: Bacteria > Pseudomonadota > Gammaproteobacteria > Burkholderiales > Burkholderiaceae_C > Limnohabitans_A. The sequence goes on from JBIKQY010000267.1 coordinate 3,484, forward strand.
ATTGACAAACTCACCACCAAGTTTCAGGAAGCCTTGTCGGACGCCCAGTCGCTGGCCCTTGGCAAAGACCATGCTTACATCGAACCCCAGCATGTGCTGGTCACCATGCTCAAGCAAGACGATGGCCCCAAAGCCATTTTGTTGCGTGCGGGCGTTCAGGTGCCCGCTTTGCTTCAAGCGGCCGAATTGGCCGTCTCGCGTTTGCCCCAAGTCAGCGGACAAGACCAGGTCACCGTGGGGCCGGATCTGGTCAAGCTCTTGCAGGCGGCGGAAAAAGAAGCCATCAAGCGAGGTGACGCCTTCATTGCAGGTGAATTGTTTTTGCTGGCGCTGACCGAAAGCAAGTCAGAAGTTGGCCGCATCGCCAAAGAGCATGGCCTGAACCGCAAAAGCTTGGAATCCGCGATCGAGGCGGTGCGTGGCGGCCAAAGTGTGGGCAGTGCCGATGCCGAAGGCCAGCGCGAGGCGCTCAAAAAATATTGCATCGACCTGACCGAGCGCGCCCGCATCGGCAAGCTCGACCCGGTGATTGGCCGGGACGACGAGATCCGCCGCGCCATCCAAGTCTTGCAGCGCCGCACCAAAAACAACCCGGTGCTGATCGGTGAGCCAGGTGTGGGCAAGACCGCGATTGTCGAGGGCCTGGCCCAACGCATTGTGGCAGGCGAGGTGCCCGATTCGCTCAAGGGCAAACGCGTGCTGTCTCTCGACATGGCGGCGTTGCTGGCCGGGGCCAAGTTCAGGGGCGAATTTGAAGAGCGTCTGAAAACCGTGCTCAGTGAACTGGCCAAGGACGAGGGCCAAACCATT
>JBIKQY010000268.1:0-4290 GCA_044349465.1 Limnohabitans sp.
CGCGCAACTGGGTCGCTCGATCGCCCGCGCCCTGGGCCTCAACGAAGATTTGGTCGAAGCCGTGGCGCTGGCGCACGACCTGGGCCACACGCCTTTTGGACACGCCGGACAAGACACGCTCAACGAATGCATGGCCGAGTACGGCGGGTTTGAGCACAACCTGCAAAGCCTGCGCGTGGTCGATCAACTCGAAGAACGCTACCCCGCGTTTGACGGGTTGAACTTGAGCTTTGAAACCCGCGAGGGTGTCCTCAAGCACTGCTCGCGTGCCAATGCCGAGCATCTGGAACAGACCGAGCCGGGTGGCGTCGGGCGGCGTTTCATCGACCGCACCCAACCCAGCCTGGAGGCGCAGTTGTGCAATCTGGCCGACGCCATTGCCTACAACGCGCACGACATCGACGACGGCGTGCGCTCCGGGCTGATCAGCATGGAGCAACTTTTGCAGGTGGAGCTGTTTGCGCACTACCACCAGCAGACTTTGGCCGAACATCCTGGCTTGTCGGCCAAGCCGCGCCGTGTTCTGTACGAAACCATTCGCCGCATGCTGAGTGACCAGGTGTATGACGTCATCGACACCACCCGCCGTGCCGTGGCCTACGCGGGTGTGGGCTCTTTGGAAGAAGCTCGCTTGGCCGGGCCGCTGGTGGCGTTCAGTTCAGGCATGAAGGCGCGCAGCGGCGAGCTCAAAAAGTTTTTGTTCGCGCAGCTCTACCGCCACCCGCAGGTCATGCACACCACCGGACAGGCGCAGCAGGTGGTGCGCGAGTTGTTCGATGCTTATGTCACGCAACCTGCCGAAATGCCAACCGACTTTGCGGCCAGTGCCGACCTGCACCGCTCGGTGGCTGATTACATCGCCGGCATGACCGACCGCTTCGCCCTGCGTGAGCATGAACGCCTGACGGGGCGCAAGCTGCTTTGAGCCTTTTGCCCGCTCAGCGCGCCGCTTGGCTGGTTGTCCTCACTGGCGGCGTGGCGGCCTTGCAAGTGGGAAAGCTGCCACCCGCTTTGCCTGCGCTGCAGGCCGAGCTGGGCCTGACCCTGGTGCAGTCCGGTTTCCTCTTGTCCATGGTGCAACTCGCCGGCATGAGCTTGGCCGTGTTCATGGGCCTGCTGGCCGACGGCATGGGCCTGCGGCGCAGCATGGTGCGCGGCCTGTGCCTGCTGGCGCTGGCCAGTGGCTTGGGTGCATTCGCCACATCCGTCACGGCTTTGCTGGCGCTGCGGGCCATCGAAGGCCTGGGCTTTTTGCTGGTGGCGCTGCCTGCACCGGCCTTGATTCGCCGCCTGGTGCCGCCTGCGCAACTGTCCGGCATGCTGGGCGTGTGGGGCGCGTACATGCCCACGGGTACGGCGCTGGCTTTGTTGGCTGGGCCGCTGTTCATTCCGGTCTGGGGCTGGGGCGCTTGGTGGGGTTTGTTTGCGATGGTGTCGCTGGCCATGGCGGCGGCCTTGCTGCGGGTGGTGCCCGCCGATCCGGTGTTCGCACCTGAACGAAAAGCGCATGGCGTGGGCGTGGGGGCCTGGCAGCGCTTGCGCAGCACCTTGGGCGCGCGCGGGCCCTGGCTGGTGGCGCTCACCTTTGGCATGTATTCCGGGCAATGGCTGGCCGTGGTCGGGTTTTTGCCGTCCATTTATGCCGCAGCTGGTGTGAGCGGGGCGCTGCTGGGTGTGCTCACGGCGCTGGCGGCAGCGGTGAACATCGCGGGCAACATGTCGTCTGGCCGATTGTTGCAGCGCGGCTGGGCACCCCGCACCACCTTGTGGCTGGGTTTTGGCGCCATGGCACTGGGCAGCACCGTGGCTTTTGCCGCCTTCACCGAAAGCCAGCCCTGGTTGCGTTATGCCGGTGTGCTCTTGTTCTCGGGCATGGGCGGTTTGGTGCCAGGCACGCTGTTCAGCTTGGCGGTGCGTCTTGCCCCGGGCGAGCAACAAGTGGCCACCACCGTGGGCTGGGTGCAGCAGCTGTCGGCGCTGGGCCAGTTTGTGGGGCCGCCCGTGGTGGCGGCCTTGGCGGCGCGCGCGGGCGGCTGGCAGCTCACGCCGCTGGTCACGGTGGGATGTTGTGCGGTGGGGGCTGTGCTGGCTTGGGCGGCGGGGCGCTTGCTCTCGCAGGCACAATCTCGCCCATGACCGACCTGAACACCCCCGAAATTGCCGACACCGTCCGCTGGCTTGAGCGCGCCGTGATTGGCCTGAACCTGTGCCCCTTTGCCAAAGCCCCGCATGTCAAGGGCCAGATCCATTACGTGCTGAGCGAGGCCAAGGGCCTCGAAGGCCTGCGTGACGAGCTGATTGAGCAGCTGCAGGCCTTGGCCGACACGTCTGCCGAAGAGCGCGAGACCGTGCTCTTGATCGTGCCGCAGATGCTGCAGGATTTTCTGGAGTTCAACGATTTTCTGGACGAGGCCGATGCAGTGTTGCAAGAGCTGGACATGGATGGCGTGTTTCAGGTGGCGAGTTTTCACCCGCAATTCCAGTTCGCCGACACCGAGCCTGACGACATTGGCAACTTCACCAACCGCTCGCCTTACCCCACGCTGCACCTGCTGCGCGAGGAAAGCATCGACCGCGCGGTGGAGGCCTTCCCCGAGGCCGAAATGATTTACGAGACCAACATCGAGACCCTGGACAAGCTGGGGGCTGAGGGCTGGAAAAAGCTGGATGTGGGTCCAAGCCCATGAAAAAACGATCCGCCATCAATACCGCGGCATCGGCTTTGCCGCCCGAAGTGCGCCCCGGCCAATCGGTCGAGCTGCTCAAAGAGCTGCACATTCTCACGCGAGAAGGCAAGCTCAACCAAGACTCGCGCCGCAAACTCAAACAGGTCTACCACCTGTTCCAGTTCATCGAAAAATTGCTCAAAGAGTTGCCCGCCAGCGACACCGGCCCCACGCTGGCCGACCACGGCGCGGGCAAGTCCTATCTGGGCTTCATCATTTACGACCTGTTTTTCAAGGCTCTGGGTCAGGGCACGATTTACGGCATCGAAACGCGCAGCGAACTGGTGGAGTCCTCACGCCAACTGGCCGAGCGCCTGGGCTTTGAGCGCATGCAGTTTCTCAACCTGAGCGTGGCCGAGTCGGCACAAAGCGACGCGTTGCCTGAAAAGTTTGACGTGGTCACCGCGCTGCACGCCTGCGACACCGCCACCGACGACGCTATCGGCTTTGGCCTGCAAAAGAAAGCCCAATACATGGTGCTGGTGCCTTGCTGCCAGGCCGAGTTGGCTCGGGCGCTCAACCAGAATAAGGCGCTGAATTTGCAGCGCACGCCATTGGCAGAACTTTGGCGTCACCCCCTGCACACCCGTGAAGTCGGCAGCCAGCTCACCAACGTGTTGCGCTGTTTGTATCTGGAGTCACAAGGCTATGCGGTCACCGTGACCGAACTTGTGGGCTGGGAGCACAGCATGAAAAACGAGCTGATCCTGGCCAAATACACCGGCCAGAAAAAACGCGCATCCGGGGAGCGCCTGCTGGCGCTGCTTCAGGAGTTTGGGGTGGAGGCGCTGATGGGCGGGCGGTATCCGCTGGTCGCCAGACCCGAAGCGGTCTGATCGAACGACCAGCAGGCCCATTCAAATTATTGCGGCTCGATCTTCGCGTCGCGAATGGCCTTGGCCCACTTGGCGGTTTCGGCTTTGGAGCGTTGTGCCAATGCCTCAGGCGAAGCGGGAGCAGTTTCAAAGCCCAAGGCCGAGAAGCGCTCCAGGATGGTCTTGTCAGTGGCCGCAGCGTTCACGGCGGCGTTCAACTTGTTCACGATGTCGGCCGGCGTGCCTGCGGGCGCAAACACCGCGAAGTAGGCGATCAGCTCATAGTCTTTCAGGCCCAGGGCTTCGTTCACGGTGGGCAGCTCGGGAATGGCTTTGGAGCGCTGGGTCGAGGTGACGGCCAGACCACGGATCTTGCCCGCTTTGACCTGGGGCAGCATCACGGCAAAGTCGGCGCTGAACATGTTCACCTGTCCGCCAATCAGGTCGGTCATGGCCGCAGGGCCGCTTTTGTAAGGCACGTTGGTCATTTGGATGCCTGCCATGCTGGCGAGTACTTCGCTGGACACCAGTTGCGAAGTGCTGGCGCTGGCAAAGGTGATTTGTGTGGGTTTGGATTTGGCCAGGTCCACAAACTCTTTCAGGTTCTTGGCGGGCACGTCGTTGTTCACCGCCACGATCAGGGGCACCGAGCCCATGTAGGCCACGGGCGCAAAGGCGGTGTCCTGGTCATAGGGCAGCTTTTTCATCAGGCTTTTCAGGGCCGCATTGGTGCTGTTGGTGCCGATCAG
>JBIKQY010000269.1:0-4283 GCA_044349465.1 Limnohabitans sp.
GTTGGCTTTGGCCCATTCGACGAAGTCCTTGATGTTCTTGACCGAATCGGGCACAGCAGGTCCGACCACAAAAGCGTGGTCAGTCGAGTGCCCAATGCCAAGGGGGGTCACATCGGACTGCGCGTAATTGAGTCGGGTGTAAGAGTGCGGGTAAATCGTCAGCATCGAAGCGGGCGAATACAGGATGTGGGCGCCGTCAGCTGCCGCAGACTTGAGGGTGGTGACGCCGATCTGGCCACCAGCGCCGGGTTTGTTGTCCACGATGACGTTGTTGGCGTAAGTGCCACGCATCTTCTCAGCGATTCGGCGGGCAAAGGCATCGGTCGTGCCACCGGGCGGAAAGCCCACAATGATGCGAAGATTTTCCAGGCGAGTTTGCGCAAAGTTGGGCAAATGGGCCAAGCCCAGCATGCTGGCGGCAGCGCCTTGCATCAATTGGCGACGGGTGGTCATGGATCAGAACTCCTCAAGTCGTGGAATGGAAAGAAACTTCAAGATTGAAGCACTTCAAAGCGCATGTCCACAGAGGGGATTCACTGATCGTGGGGGTACTTGGTCATTGGGGTCAAGGACCATGGTTGCACACGATCGGCTTTGAATCAGTGGCCCTCCTTCACAACCCCTCTTTTGAGTTGCCTTTTCTTCGTCGCACTGTTGTTGAAGTTGATGTTTGTGGTGAATAAATATGCAATTAACAATTTAATACAATATAAATACTAGAGTACTCCAAATGGCCAATTTACTTGCGTTGCTGATGTTTATATGATCAATGAACATAGTGGATTCGCGAACCTTTTTGTTCTGCCAACAAGCAATCCGCAGGCTTTTTAACGACAAATTTCGAGCAGACCTGCTGAGAAACATGAAAAAAATCAATATTTACACATCCTTGATCGTGGGCCTGTTTGTGGCGCTGTCGGGCGCATTTTTGTCACATGCGCAAACCAGCGTGACCACCAATCAAGCGGGCGTCAATGCCAAGATTGATGTTTTGGGTGGGGTTTTCACACTACCGACGAACATCGGGGTCAATCAAAGCCGCATCGTTGTGTATCGGAATTTCAACACCCAACAATTGCCCGGTGCAACGGGGGTGTTCATTCAAGGGCAGTACCACACCTCTCTGGTCCCTGGCGGTTACAGCCAACTTTGCTTGCCGCCCGGTCAATTCGAAGTTGGCGCTCGCCAATTTCGAGTGGGGCAAAGTGCACAGGACAGCTATGACACGGTCACGGCCATTGCATTGCCGCCTGCGCAAACTCAATACCTGAGCGTTATAGAGTCCTCAGGCCGACCCGTCATGAAGCCTGTGACGGCCTCGCAAGCACTGCAAGAGTTGGGTGCGACGCGACTTCAGATTCACACAATTTCCAGAGTGACGCAGGCCCAAAATTGTGTGGCGGTGGCTGCACCAGTTGTGGCAACTGTACAGCCAGAGCAATTCACTTTGTCGGCCGATACTTTGTTCGCATTCGGTCGATTCGATCTCAATGGTTTGACGGCTGCTGGACGTGAGTCCTTGGACCTTCTGATGTCACAGATACGCAACGCTTATGCCCGCGTGGACAGCGTTCATGTGATTGGTCATGCTGACCCATTGGGTTCACCAGACTTCAATGAGCGTTTGTCGGTCAACAGAGCCAATACGGTGCGTCAATATCTCATCACCAATGGACAAATTTCCGCCCCTGTGACATCCGAGGGTAAAGGTGCTCGCCAGTTGGTCGAGTCCCGCTGTGCCCGCCAGGCAACGGCTGCGTCGATTGCGTGCAACCAAGTCAACCGCAGGGTGGTGACGGAGGTCACCGGTCAACGCCGATGATCTGGGAGCTCCTGAGCAGGCGGTTCGGGATCAACCATCGGACCCGGTGCTTCCGTGTTGACCCAGCTGTGGCCGGGCTTCACTCAACAGTGTTTGGACGTGGGTGTTTGGCAGCAGGCTGAGCCAATTGACTCAAAAATAACCCAGATCAGTGGGGTAGTCGGATCTTCCTGCTTTTGCCCCAAAGTTTTTCAAATTGGGCAATATCCAAGTCAAATCTTCCTCCGACACACCAAACCAGCGTGCCAGCGTGGCTGCGAACTGATCGGTGGATGTGCGAGGCAGCAAGCGGCCTTGTCCTACATGCCATTGGTCCTCGGCTGAATTGCTGTCACTGGCACTGACGGGAGGGGCTTCGCCGTAAAAGTTGGCGCCTTTGAGACCGCCGCCCATCACAAAATGGTGCGAACCCCAGCCGTGGTCTGAACCATCGCCGTTGGAGGTGAGTGTCCGCCCAAAATCAGAAGCAGTGAACGTGGTGACTTGCTCTGAAACGCCCAGTTCTTCGGTCGCTTTGAAAAATGAACTGAGTGCTGTATCGACTTCGCTGAGCAGCCCTGGTTGTTTGGAGACGAGGTTGTCGTGCAAATCAAAGCCGCCAATGGACACCATGAAAACCTGACGTTTGTTGGCCAAGGACTGACGCGCACCAATCAAGCGCGCGACCATTTTGAGTTGATTGGACAGGTTGTTGGTGCTGAAGCCTGTACGCAGTTGGACTCGGGCAATTGCATTACTCACTTTCGATTCGGCCACGATGGCGCGTTTCATGACGCTGGTGTAAGCATTTTTTAAAGCGTGTGGACTCGATTGTTGAATCAGCGCCTGGAAGGCTTCGCGCATATAGGCATTGGGGATCATCCAGTCTTGTGGTTGCAAAGCTTTGACGGCGATGGCACCACTGGCGCTGCACTGGTATTGGAGCGCATCGTTGCCAGAAAGGAACACACTGTTGCCGGTGATGGAAATGCAGGTGAACAGCGAGTCGGTGTTGTTGGACATGACTTGATCACCCAATCGACCACCCCAGCCAATGGTGGAGCCTTCGGGTGAAAGAGATTGCCAAATGGATTGTTGGTCATTGTGCGAGAACAATTTGGGCGGCAGTGGGTAGCGTTGCGTGTTGCCGGTGTTGAATTGAGCGCGCGTCAAGGGAACGACCAAGGGGCCCACGTTCAGTTGAATGGCAGCTTTGCCATTGTTGAAAAGTTGAGCCAGTCCACCCATGCTGGGATGAAGGGCATAGGCGCGTCCGTTTGGAAGTGCCTGGTAAGGTCGCAACAAGGTGGGTTGCAGTGCATCTTTGGATATCACCATGTTGCCCGCAACGCTGCCAGCACCCGCTGCACGAATGCGTGCGTATTGAGCATGGCTGGCATCGTCATAGGTGATGACGGTGTTGGCATAGTCATTGCCACCATACAAAAAGACGCAAACCAAGGCTTTGTAATCGTTGGCAGTTGAGGCGGCAGCCTCGCCCATGGCAGCCAAGTTGAGCGCCATGGGGGTGCCTATGCCAGCCAGACTCAGCTGACTCAATCGCTGCAAAAAGGCGCGACGACTGGGGTGTTGTTGGATGTCATGGTTCATGTCACGCCTTTTACCGCTGGATGAGATAGTCTGAACTGCACATCACGAACAAAATGGCTCGCGCAACATAAAAGCGCAGGGTGTTTTCAGGGAAAGAAACGGCAACGTTTTCGTATCGCAAGGCGTCGGTGATGTGTGTCACGGTTTGCGCAGACAACTGACCTGCACACAGCAATAAATTGAGATGCTGTACCAAGGTGTCCGGGTTCTCTGTCAAACCGAACTCAAAACGGTAGTCTGGGACCATGTCATGGCCATCTGTTTTGGTGGCCTCTTTGGGATTGCCGGCGAGTTCTGGAGCCCTGACCCAAATGCCTCTTGGCAAGATGGTTTGCAGGTAGTTGATGTAAGAGCTCACGGTGCTTTCATTGACCAGCTGAAATTCAGGTGCTGTAGCACCCGTGGCGGCCATGGCCGTTGAGGGGGGCACATAGCCGGGCCGAAAAAAGTTGAAAACGGACGGTGCTTGCAGTGGGCTTTGGGCCAACGATTCCACGGCAGACCAAGTCGGTGAACCCATTTTCCAGGTGTTGCGCGTCGAGGTGATGTTGAAGGTGTGGGCCCATTGAGCGATCCGAACCATGGGTTCACGCAATTTGCCAAAGCTGTTGGACTTGAGTGAATCAGCGCCAAGAGCTTCTGGGTCGAGCAATATCGCTTTGAAAACGGCTGCCAAATCGCCTCTGACGCCTTGGCCGTTGTTGTTGAAAATTTTGGCGACGCGGGCAACATAAGCAGGGTTGGGGTCGCTGGTGACCAGACGTTGAATCATTTGCCGAGCAAAAAATGGCCCAACATTGGGGTGGTTGAACAATGTGTCCAACGCCATTTGAAGTGAAGCTTTCCCAGATGTGTTGGCTGAAATTTCTTT
>JBIKQY010000031.1:0-14200 GCA_044349465.1 Limnohabitans sp.
CACCCACAATTTGCACACCCGGCATCTTGCGTGCGATGTTTTCCTTGGCGAACTTGACGACCTGGTGACCATGTGAGTAATTCTGGTTGAACAGGTAAACCTTCTTGATGTCCTTGTCGTCCTTCATGAAGGTGGTCATGGCCTCGATCTTCATCGAGGTGTCCGCGTCAAAGCGGAAATGCCAGTAGCTGCACTTGCTGTTGGTGAAGTCTGGGTCGACCGCAGAGTGGTTCAGGAAGATGATTTCCTTGCCGGGGTTGCGCTCGTTGTGCTTGTTCACGGCCTCGATCAGGGCGCCCGCCACCGATGAGCCGTTGCCTTGGGTGATGTAGCGCACGCCTTGGTCCATGGCGGCTTTGAGCGCGTTCAAGCTTTCAGCAGGGCTCAATTTGTTGTCGATGCCGATGACTTCGAACTTGACGCCGGCAGGGTTGGTTTTGCTGAATTTTTCGGCAAAAAACTGGAAGCTTTTCAGCTGGTTGCTGCCCACGGGGGCCATCAGGCCAGACAGCGGATCAATCCATGCAATTTTGACGGTTTCGCCTTTTTGGGCATAAGCGCCAAAGGAGCAAGCGGCCAATGCGGCTGCGGCGATGATGCGGGTGGTGGTTTTCATACAAGTTCTCCTGCGTTGTGAATCGGAATGGTGTCAGCGTAACCGCTGAAACACCGAATGGGCTCGGGGTTTGCACCTAAGGCATATCACCCAAGCGACTGACCCGCACAGCATATCTGCGTGCGGATTGATTTTTTGCATCAAAGTCCGGGCAAAACGTACTCGGACAATTGCTCGCGCAATTTGGTCTTGAGCATCTTGCCGGTGCCCCCCAACGGAATGGCGTCGACAAAGACCACGTCGTCCGGAATTTGCCATTTGGCGGTTTTGCCTTCGTAGAAAGCGATCATCTCTTCGCGACTGACTTCAGCGCCGGGCTTCTTGACCACGCACACAATCGGTCGCTCGTCCCACTTGGGGTGGCGCATGCCAATACAAGCGGCCATGGCCACAGCCGGGTGCGCCATGGCGATGTTTTCCACATCGATCGAGCTGATCCATTCGCCCCCGGACTTGATCACGTCCTTGCTGCGGTCGGTGATTTGCATGAAGCCGTCGGCATCGATCGTGGCCACATCGCCCGTTGGGAACCAGCCGTCCACCAGCGGGTTGCCGCCTTCTTGCTTGTAATACGAGGCAATGACCCAAGGGCCTTTAACCAGCAGGTCACCAGCGGCTTTGCCGTCGTGCGGCAGGGTTTTACCTTCAGCGTCAACGATCTTCATGTCGATACCGAAGATGCAGCGGCCTTGCTTCATGCGCAGCTTCATTTGTTGCTCAGCAGGCAGGCTCAGGTGCTTGTTTTTAAGGGTGCACACAGTGCCCAGCGGACTCATCTCCGTCATGCCCCAGGCATGAAGCACATCCACGTCGTAATCTTGTCGGAAGGCGTCGATCATGGCGGGCGGGCAGGCCGAGCCACCGATCACGGTGCGGTTCAGGCGGCTGAACTTCAGGCCATTGGGTTTCATGTGGCCCAGCAGCATTTGCCAGACGGTGGGCACACCGGCCGCAAAGGTCACGCCTTCGGCTTCGATCAGCTCGTACACCGATTTGCCATCGAGGGCCGGGCCGGGGAACACCAGTTTCGACCCCGCCATGGCCGCGCTGTAGGGGATGCCCCAGGCGTTGACGTGGAACATGGGCACCACCGGCAAGATGGCGTCACGCGCCGAAATGCACATCGAGTCAGGCAAGGCGGCGGCGTAGGCATGCAGCACAGTGGAGCGGTGGCTGTACAAAGCGCCTTTGGGGTTGCCCGTGGTGCCGCTGGTGTAGCACAGGCTGCAGGCGGTGTTTTCGTCAAGCTGGGGCCAGGCGTAGCTGCTGCTTTGGTGACCCATCCAGGCCTCGTAACTCACCAAATTGGGGATGCCAGTGTCAGCGGGCAGCTTGTCTGCGTCGCACAAAGCCACATAGTGCGTCACTGTTTTGCAATGCTTGTGCAAGGCTTGAACCAGGGGCAAAAACGTCATGTCAAAGCACAGGACCTGGTCTTCAGCATGGTTGGCGATCCAGGCCATCTGCTCAGGATGCAGGCGCGGGTTGATGGTGTGCAACACGCGGCCCGAGCCGCTCACGCCAAAGTACAGCTCCAGGTGGCGGTAACCGTTCCAGGCCAGTGTAGCGATGCGCGTGCCCTGCGGCAGCTTTTGCGCATCCAGAGCGTTGGCCACCTGGCGCGAACGGCGGGCCACTTGGGCCCAGTCACTGCGGTGAATGTCACCTTCGACCCGACGCGAAACGACCTCGCTGTCACCATGGTGTTGTTCGGCAAATTCAATCAACGCAGAAATCAAAAGCGATTGCTGTTGCATCAGTCCCAGCATGGGGTGTCTCCTGTCAGGTGGGTGGATCTCAATCGTTTCATTGTGCACCCGAGTTCGACAGGACCCGTGCCTAAAACCCGCCAAAACGCGGGTGCTTGTCAAGGGCGTGACAATCACACCCCATGTCACCTTCCCCTTTGGTCTCCCCCGTCAGCCACCCCCACGACTTGCCTGTGCTGGACTGGACGCACCGCCTGACCCAACTGGGCCCCCGATTTTTCACTCCCCTGCAGCCCACGCCCGTGGCCGCCCCGCGTTGGGCCGCCCGCAACAAAGCCTTGCGCGTCGAGTTGGGCTGGCCCGAACAGCTGTTTGACGACGATCACCTGCAGGCCTTTGCGGGCAATGCGCTGATGGTCGGCTCCCAACCCCTGGCCACGGTCTACAGCGGGCACCAGTTTGGCCAATGGGCGGGCCAGTTGGGTGATGGCCGCGCCATTTGGCTGGGCGAGGCCCAATCGGCCCAAGGCCCTCAAGAAATTCAGCTCAAAGGTGCCGGCCGCACGCCCTATTCGCGCGGGGGCGATGGGCGCGCCGTGCTGCGTTCCAGCATCCGCGAATATTTGTGCAGCGAAGCCATGCACGGCTTGGGCATCCCAACCACCCGGGCACTGAGTCTGGTCGCTTCGCCAGAGCCCGTACGCCGTGAGACCATGGAGAGCGCTGCCGTCGTGGCCCGCGTGGCACCCAGCTTCTTGCGTTTCGGGCACTTTGAGCATTTTTCGGCCCAAGGCGATACGGACAGTCTGCGCATGCTGGCCGACCACGCGATAGCCCACCACCTGCCCGAGTGCCGCGAGCGCGCTGCGCTTTGGCAAGGCAATGTGTACGCGGCCTTGCTGGACGAGGTGCAAGAGCGCACCGCCAAAATGTTGGCGCAGTGGCAAGCGGTGGGCTTTTGCCACGGCGTCATGAACACCGACAACATGAGCCTCTTGGGCCTGACGATCGACTACGGTCCTTTCCAATTTTTGGACGGTTTTGACCCCGGCCACATTTGCAACCACTCGGACCACCAAGGCCGCTACGCCTATGGCCGCCAACCGAATGTGGCTTACTGGAATTTGTACTGCCTGGCCCAGGCCTTGGCCCCCTTGATTGACGACCAAGAGCTGACGCTGCAGGTGCTGGAGGGCTACAAAACCCTGTTCCCCCGCTATTTGGGCGACGCGATGCGGGCCAAACTGGGCCTGGTTGCCGACTTGGCCCCCGAGTCAGAGCGCGAAGCCGACTGGACTTTGGTTGAAGACGTGATGCAACTCATGGCGGTCGAAAAAGTGGACTTCACGGTGTTTTGGCGTCAACTGAGCCAAGCGGTGGTGCAGCAATCGACCGCGCCTGATTTGACCGATGCGGGTTGGAGCGCCGTGACCGATTTGGTGCTGGACCGCCCTCGCCTGCTGGCTTGGCTGGCGCGTTACACCGAGCGGTCAGGTCACAGCCACTTCGCGGCCATGGGCCCGCAGATGCTGCGCACCAACCCCAAGTTTGTTCTGCGCAACCATCTGGCCGAAATCGCCATTCGCCAAGCCCAGGCGGGTGACTTCTCGGAAATCGACACCCTGTACAACTTGCTACAGTCTCCATTCGACGAGCATCAGGGCATGCAAGCCTATGCCGACTTGCCGCCCGACTGGGCGGGTCAACTGGAAATCAGCTGTTCATCATGAGCCCCATCACCAAAACCGAACACGAGTGGCGCGAGCTGCTGGCCGCCAAAGGTGCCGAGCCTGTGGCCTTTGCCGTCACGCGCCAAGCCGCCACCGAGCGCCCCTTCACCGGCAAATACGAGGGCCATTGGGCCAACGGCATTTACCGCTGCATTTGCTGCGATGCCGAATTGTTCAAATCGGACACCAAATTCGACGCTGGCTGCGGCTGGCCCAGCTTCTCGCAGGCCTCGTCCGACGGTGCCATTGAAGAGCGCGTGGACACGAGCCACGGCATGCGCCGCGTGGAAACCGTGTGCGCCCAGTGCGGCGCTCACTTGGGCCATGTGTTCGAAGACGGCCCCGCCCCCACGGGTTTGCGCTACTGCATGAACTCCGCTTCGTTAGACTTCGATCCTTCTTGACCCCACCCGGTTGCGCCTTTGGCGCGGCCAACGCACCCAATTCATGAAACTCCTCCTCGACTTTTTCCCCATCCTGCTGTTTTTTGGCGCGTACAAGATGGCCGACATCTACACCGCCACGGCGGTGCTCATGGGCGCGACCGTGCTGCAAACGGCCATCATTTACAAGATGGACGGCAAGCTGCAGACCATGCACAAGATCACGCTGGTCTTGGTGCTGGGCTTTGGTGCCCTGACACTGAGCCTGCACGACGAACGCTTCATCAAGTGGAAACCGACCTTGCTCTACTCGGGCCTGGCCATTGCCTTGGCCGTGGCGCACTGGTTTTTGAAGAAGAACTTTTTGCACATGCTGCTGGGCACGCAACTGCAGCTGCCCCACGCCGTGTGGAACCGCCTGAACCTGTCGTGGATGCTGTACTGTGTTTTCATGGCCGCCATCAACGCCTATGTGGCCCACTACTTCAGCACCGAAGACTGGGTGAACTTCAAGCTCTGGGGCTATGTCTTTCCTTTGGTTTTCATCCTGGGCCAAGGCCTGTACATCTCGCGCTATTTGCCCAAAGACGAGGACGCGGCCCAAAACGGTGATCAAAAATGACCACCACCGCCCTTCCCCTGAGCGAGCAAATCCACGCCCGCTTAACCGAGCGCCTGCAGCCCACCGCGCTGCGTGTGATTGACGAAAGCACGGCGCACGCCGGACATGTGGGCGCCAATGACAGTGGCCAGGGCACCCACATGCGGGTGTGCATTGCCTCACCCCTGTTTACCGGTATCAGCCGTGTCCAGCGCCATCGCCTTGTGTATGATGCGCTGCAAGATTTCATTGACCAAGGCTTGCACGCCTTGGCCATCGAGTTGATCTGATCTGAACCCGGGCGGTCACCCATCGGTGACAGCCCCTTTTTTTGAACCCTTCATTTCACACCTGACCCTTGGGTCTTTGAGGAAAAAACGATGAAAAAGCAAATGCTCAGCGCCGCTTTGGTGGCCCTGCTGGCTTCCCCCGTTCTGGCGCAAAACCTGGCCGTGGTCAACGGCAAGCCTGTGCCTTCGTCACGCGTCAAAGCGCTGCAGCAGCAAGTCGAAGCCTCTGGCCGCCCCGTGACCCCTGAGGTGATGGCCCAGATCAAGGAAGAATTGATCGCCCGTGAAGTCTTCATGCAAGAAGCCCGCAAGCGCGGACTGGACGCCTCTGACGACTATAAAACCCAGCTGGAACTGGCCCGCCAAACCATCCTGATTCGCCAGTTGTTTGCCGACTTCCAGAAGAAAAACCCCGTCACTGACGCCGACATCAAGGCCGAATACGACAAGTTCGTGAAAGAAAACGGCGGCAAGGAATACCGTGCCCGCCACATCCTGGTCGAGACCGAATCCGATGCCAAGGCCCTGATCACCGAGATCAAAAAAGGCGGCAGCTTTGAAGAGTTGGCCAAAAAAGCCTCGAAAGACCCAGGCTCTGGCGCCAACGGTGGTGACCTGGATTGGGCCGCCGCAGGCAGCTATGTGCCCGAGTTCTCGGGTGCCATGGTTAAACTGGACAAGGGCCAGATGACCGACGCGCCCGTGAAGAGCCAGTTCGGCTTTCACATCATCCGTGTGGACGACGTGCGCGATGCGCAGTTGCCCAAGCTGGAAGAAGTTAAACCCCAGATTGCCCAGCAACTGCAACAGCAAAAGCTGAGCGCCTACCAAGAAGGTCTGCGCAGCAAAGCCAAGATCCAGTGATCTGGTCTTTGCTCATTTGAAAAACGCGACTTCGGTCGCGTTTTTGTTTTCAGGGGTTCTGTGGTCAAAAGGCTTGGGCGCGGCCATGTCAGGACAGTTAAACACGGTGGATCAAGACCCATGAAAATGGAATTTCCCCTGTGCTCGTCAGCCAAGCGTTCATTTTTTGTAGGAGCCCACCCTGTGGGCGATGGTTTGCAGGGCAAACTTAAGGGCGTGTGCCACGCCCATCGTCCACAGGGGTGGGCTCCTACAAGAATACATCCCTTGCCTGTCAATCAAGACTACAGGGTGCTGGAACAATAAAACGGTTGATCCACCACCCTGAAGCGGCGGGCACTGGCCGGGGCGATGTGGCAAAGCGAAGCGCCTCTGAGCACCGGCCAGTGCCCGCTGCTTCAGGGCTCCCCCAGAACCAAAGGGTGCCACAGACCCTTAGAGCGGTACCAGACCCAAAGGTCTCCCGCATGCCTAAAAGACACAAGCTGGGATAATCCCATCCCATGCAGCCTCACCACCTCGAACTCCTCGCCCCCGCCCGCACCTTCGACATTGGCATCGAAGCCATCAACCATGGCGCAGATGCGGTCTACATTGGCGGCCCGTCTTTTGGGGCGCGCTCCACGGCGGACAACAGCATTCAAGACATCGCCAAGCTGGTGCAGTACGCGCACCGCTTTCACAGCCGCATTTTTGTCACGCTCAACACCATCTTGCGCGACGATGAATTGGAAGGCGCACGCAAACTGGCCTGGCAGTTGTATGACGCAGGTGTGGACGCGCTGATCGTGCAAGACATGGGCCTGCTCGAGATCGACATGCCGCCGATCCAGCTGCATGCCAGCACCCAGACCGACATCCGCACCCCCGAAAAAGCCAAGTTTTTGCAAGACGCGGGGCTGAGTCAAATCGTGCTGGCCCGCGAACTCACGCTGCCGCAGATCAGTGCGATCCGCGACGTGATCGACACCGAACGCACGGTCATCGAATTTTTTGTGCACGGCGCTTTGTGCGTGGCCTACAGCGGGCAGTGTTTCATCAGCCACGCGCACACCGGGCGCAGCGCCAACCGGGGCGACTGCTCGCAGGCCTGCCGCCTGCCCTATGAGGTGAAAGACGCACAAGGCCGCATCGTGGCGCACGACAAGCATGTGCTGAGCATGAAGGACAACAACCAAAGCGACAACCTGCGCGATCTGGTGGACGCGGGTATCCGCAGCTTCAAGATCGAGGGTCGCTACAAGGACATGGCCTATGTTAAAAACATCACGGCCCATTACCGCAAGCTGTTTGACGAAGTACTGACCGAGCGCCCCGAATTGGCTGCCGCTTCGCATGGCCGCGCCACCTTCAGCTTCGAGCCTGATCCGAACCAGAACTTCAACCGCGAGTTCACCGATTACTTTGTGCAAGGCCGCAAGGAAGACATCGGCGCGTTTGACACGCCCAAAAACCCCGGCCAGCCGATTGGCTGGGTCAGCAAGGTTACTCCCGACCACGTCGAGATCACCACCGACGACCCGACCACCGAACTGCACAACGGCGATGGGCTTTGCTATTACGACCTGCAAAAAGAACTGGTGGGCTTGCAGATCAACCGCGCAGAAGCCCAAAAAACCAAAGGGGTTTGGCGACTGTTTCCCAAAGACCCGATGGTCGGCTTCAAGGACTTGCGCCAAGGCGTACAGGTCAACCGCAACCGCGACATGAGCTGGGTGCGCACGCTGGACAAAAAATCCGCCGAGCGCCGCATGGGCGTGTGGATGCAACTGGCGGAAATCCCCCAAGGCCTGCAATTGACGCTGACCGACGAAGCCGGTCACACCGGCGTGGCGCAACTGGCCATCGCCTGGCAAGCCCCCAAAGACACGGCCCAAGCCGAGGACAAACTCAAAACAGCCTTGGGCAAACTGGGCGACACCCTGTTTGAGCCGCTGGATGTGCAAGTCGCCCTGCCCCGCCCCTGGTTTGTGCCGCCCTCACAGCTCAATGCCTTGCGCCGTGATGCCGTGCAGGCGCTCGAAGACGCCCGCACCCAAGGCCTGCACCGCCTGCCGCGTGCGGTGCCGGTGGAGCCGCCCGTGGCTTACCCCGACGACACGCTCACCTATTTGGCCAACGTGTTCAACCAAAAAGCACGCGACTTTTACGCCAAACACGGCGTGAAGGTCATCGATGCGGCTTATGAAAGCCAGGAAGAGTTGGGCGAAGTGAGCCTGATGATCACCAAGCACTGCGTGCGCTTTAGCCTGAGCCTGTGCCCCAAACAAGCCAAGGGCGTGACCGGCGTGCAAGGCACGGTGAAAGCCGAGCCCATGCAATTGATCAACGGCAAAGAAAAGCTCACCCTGCGTTTTGACTGCAAGCCTTGCGAAATGCATGTGGTGGGCAAGATCAAAAAATCGGTGTTGAACGCCGTTCCCGAGAGTCCGGTTCAGTTTTACAAGACGCGACCGGTGGTGGGTTTGCACTGAAAGTGCTGTTCTGAACTCTTAAGAATTCATAAAAATGCATCAAGAATAACTGCTTGCCTTAGCAGCTGCAGTCATCGGATAAATCGTTCAAAATTCATTTAAAGATAACTGTTAATCACTCTTCCGTTTTGCCTGCATGGCCGCCTATTACATCCAAAGCCTTTTCATTTTTTACGCCATCTTCTCTCTTTTGGGCGGTTTGGCGGCTTCGGTGTATTTTTTCCGCTTGGACAGCTCGGCCCGTTATTGGGTGGTGGGCGCCTTGTTGGCAGGCGTGACGGCCTTTACCACCATTTTTCGCAATGATCTGCCACTGCTGTGGTCCTACAGCATCCCTATTGGCTTGACCGGCATGAGCCACATGCTGATGGGCTTGGGAATTGCCCGTTTGTACGACAAAGGCCCCCAGCATTGGCAGCTGCTGGGGCTTGCGCTGGGCACGCTGGTCTTTATTGCAGCCATGGAATGGAGCCGCCTTCATGCAGGTCCCGAGCTGACTTTGCTTTTATCTGGGGGCTGTTTTGGTGTCACCTCGTTGTGGGGGGCTTATTTCGCGCATGTCCATTACCAACAGACTGCCAACCGTTTTTCCATGCACATGTGCTGGGTCATGGTCGTCATGGGCCTGATCCATTTGATGCGCACGCAAGGCTTTGTCACGGGCTGGGGCTTGAACACCTTTGGCCAAGAGGCCTGGACCTATGGCATCTGGACGAGCGCCTTCTTGGCAGGTACGCTGCGTTACTTTGTGTATTTTGGCATCCGCGTCCAGGAGCAAGCCGACGAAAGACTGAAAGTGATGACCGCATTGGTCCGCGAAGAAGAGGGGCGTCGTGTGGTGAACCGATTGGCGCAACAGGACCGCCAGCACAGTCTGGGTGTGATGTCCGCCTCGTTTGCCCATGAGTTGAACCAGCCCTTGGCCGCCATCCTGAATTACACCGAACTCCTGCAACACCAGCAAAAATCGGGGCAATGGGACGCACAGATGAATCAGCGGGTGCTGGATGACATCATCCACAACAGTGTTCGGGCGGGAGACATCATTCGCCGGATACGCAATTTCATTCAGCCTGAGTCATTGAAAAAAGAACTGGTGGACCTGCGTGGGGTCATCAACGAAGTCTTCGCCTTGGTGGAACCCGAAGCCCGACGTGGCAACACAGAAATCGTCAAACCGATCCTGCCCAACACACCGATTTGGGTGTTGGGCGATGCCGTGCAACTGTCTCAAGTCTTGTTCAATGTGGTGCGTAACGCCATGGAGTCGGTCGAAAAGGTACAGACCCGCAGCATTCGCTTGGACATCCGGCATGAAAACCGTGAGATTTTGATCGAGGTCCATGACACGGGGCCAGGCTTGTCAGAGGCAGCCGCCGAGCAAGCGGGGGACCCTTTTTACACCACCAAGATCTCTGGACTGGGCATGGGTTTGTCAATCTCCAAAACCATCCTCGCGCAGTTTGGCGGGCGATTGATGCTGCAAAACACCGAAAATGGCGCTTGCGCGCAAATTGCTTTGCCGGTTGCCCAAGTCACTTGAGGGTCAGCTGCTCAAACCCCCAGGGGTCTTACGTCAGGCTCGGCCCCTTACGCGTTTGATCAGCTGCACACACCCCACCACAAATGCGCCAACCACCAAACCCGTCAGGCCACCTGCCAAGCTGTTGATCCAGGGCTCAGCCCATGCCAACGGTTGCGCCCAGTCCGCCAAAGCATGTCCTACGGTAGGCACGCCGTGGAGCAAAATGCCACCGCCCACCAAAAACATGGCGGCCGTGCCCAGCACCGACAAGGCTTTCATGAACCAGGGTGCAAAGACCAACAAACCACGGCCCAGGACTTGCGCCGAAGGACTGGATGTATGGATCAGGAAAAGCCCAGCATCGTCGAGCTTGACAATGCCGCCCACCAAACCGTACACACCCACGGTCATGACAAAAGAGATGCCCACCAGAACGGCCACTTGCTGAGCAAAGCTGGCCGCTGCCACGCTGCCCAGGGTGATCACCACGATCTCGGCCGACAAGACGAAATCGGTGCGCACAGCGCCTTTGATCTTGTCTTTTTCGAAAGCCACCAAATCCATGTGTTCGCTGGCCATGGCCAGGACCCTTTGCGCGTGACGAGCTTGGGTTTCATCGCGGCCGTGCAGAAAAGCGTGCAACAATTTTTCAGCCCCTTCAAAACACAAAAACAAACCACCCAGCATGAGCAAAGGCGTGATCAGCCAGGGTGCGACGGTGCTGATGAACAAAGCGGCGGGCACCAGGATGGCTTTGTTGAGCAGCGAGCCTTTGGCCACGGCCCAGACTACGGGTAATTCGCGGTTGGCCTTGACACCCGTGACTTGTTGGGCGTTCAGGGCCAGGTCGTCTCCCAGCACGCCAGCGGTCTTTTTCGCGGCCATTTGCGTCATGGCGGCCACATCATCGGCTGCCGCGACGCTTTGTCGAGCGGCCACTTTGGTCATGGCTGCGACATCGTCGAGCACGGTGGCAATGTCATCGATCAAGGTCAACAAACTGGAGGCGGCCAATCGGTCTCTTTTCTGGCGTGTTGAAGATCGGGTTAACGCAAGGCATTGTGCAGGGTCTGGCCCTTGGCATGGTGGTCGATGTCAAAGTCTTTGACATGGGTCAACATGGTGGTTGTCCGGGCGGACGGTGCCCAAGGCCATGGACTCCTCATTCAGGCTCAGCAGCAGGGTACAAATCTCCGGTCGCTGGAAAAATCAGTCCAACCAAGCCCACGCCTGCAGGCTATAAACGCCATCAGGCTGACGCCAGACCTTGACGCTTGCGTTGCGACTGGCACCATCCAACGTCACTTGGATGTGCAGATCGAAGTTCAAGCCTGCCACGACTTGCTGTCGGGCTTGGATCACATCTTTGTAAAGCACCCGTGCCTTGTTCTGCACCGCAAAAGTCTGCACTGCAAAGCGGGCGGCTTCTTGAACGTCGGGGCTGAAGGCATCGGCCAGCGCCCAAGCGCCGGCCACAGATTCGGCACTGACCGCTGTCTCACGGAAAGCTGGGGTTGGAGGCCATCCATCGGGCTTTTCGGGGCTGCAGGCGAGGAGCGAACTCAAGGTCAATGCACAAAGAAGTTGATGCAACACGGGCATGCCAATGTGCTCAGCTCAAGGGCTTGAACAATTCATTCAAGTCCGACTCGCCAAACAGCGGTTCTTTGCGCTGCACCGCACCCGAATACATGTCTTGCGCCAGTTGGGCTTTGCGCTCTTGCAGGGCCAGCATGCGCTCTTCAATCGTGCCTTGGGCCACCAATTTAAGCACCCACACGCTTTGCGTCTGCCCGATACGGTGGGCCCGGTCGGTGGCCTGGTTTTCCACGGCGGGGTTCCACCACGGGTCGTAATGGATAACCGTATCGGCCTGCGGCAGGTTCAGGCCCACCCCCCCGGCTTTGAGGCTGATGAGGAAGAGCGGCACCTGACCACTGGTGAACTGGTCGATGATGGTGTCGCGGTTTTTGCTTTGGCCGGTGAGTTTGACCCAAGGAATACCCAAGCGCGGCAGCTCTTCCTCGATCAAACTCAGCATTTGGGTGAATTGCGAGAACAGCAAAATCTTGCGTCCCTCGGCCACCATCTCAGGCAGCATGTCCAGCAGTTGCTCCAGCTTGGCCGATTGTTTGACTTGGCTGGCCGCGCCCAATTTGAGCAAGCGCGGGTCGCAACACACTTGGCGCAGTTTGAGCAGCGCATCCAAAATGGTGATTTGCGATTTGGCCAAACCTTGCGCATTCAAGGCGTCGCGCACGGTTTTTTCCATGCCCAGGCGAATGGTTTCGTACAGGTCGGCCTGTTGGCCTTGCAAGGGCACGGGCATCAGGGTCTCGACCTTGGGCGGCAGCTCGCTGGCCACGACGTCTTTGGTTCGGCGCAGCATGAAGGGCGTGATGCGCTTGCGCAGCTGGTCCATTTTTTCGCTGTTGCCTTGGCGCTCAATCGGGTTGCGAAACAGCTCGCCAAAGCGCTTTTGGCTGCCCAGAAAACCCGGCATCAAAAAGTGAAACAAGCTCCACAGCTCGCCCAAATGGTTTTCCATGGGCGTGCCCGACAGGCACAAGCGGTGTGCAGCGGGAATATCTCCCACGGTTTGCGCTGCGTGGGTGTTGGCGTTCTTGATGTTCTGGGCTTCGTCCAGCACCAGCAAGTGCCAGTCGATGGCCAGCCACAGCTCCCGGTCGCGGTGCAGCAAAGAGTATGGCGTGAACACGATGTCAAAACCTCTCAGGTCTTGTGCAGTCTCATGGCGCGACAGGCCATGGTGGATATGGGTGCGCAGACCGGGGCAAAAGCGTGCCGCTTCACGCTGCCAGTTGCCCAGCAAACTCACCGGCGCCACGATGAGGGCGGGCTGAGTGAGGCGACCGGCTTCTTTTTCCGTCAGGATGTGCGCCAGCGTCTGCAAGGTTTTGCCCAGGCCCATGTCGTCGGCCAAGATGCCAGCCAACTGGTGCGTGCGCAAAAACTGCAACCAGTTCAGGCCCTGCTGCTGGTAAGGCCGCAAAGTCGCGTGCAAGCTGGCGGGCGCTTTCACCTCGGGCAGGCTGTCAAGGCCGCGCATTTGCTGCACCAACTTCATCAGGCTTTGGGCGCCCGCCCAAGCCACGCCCTCACCCAAGGATGCAGCAGTGCGCAAGGCTTCCAGACGCGACAGGCGCAGCTCGTCGCCACTCCAATCGCGTCCGCGCTCAGACACCAGCTCCATGAGCGTGTTCAACCAGGGGGCGATTTTGGCGGTGGGCAGTTTCACAAAGCCTTCGCCTTGCAGCTCGGGCAGGTACAAAAACGGCGGCAAGCTGGCGGTTTCGCCCTCTGCCGTGGCCACGCTGATGCGGGCCAAAATCGTGAGGATGGTGGGCACCCAAGGCAGGATGTTCACGCGCTGACCGTCGATGTCCATGCCCAGGGACAGATCAAACCAGGGCGAGGTCTCTGGCGCATCGGCATCCCCCGACAGGTCGATGTGCACATCGTCGGCCTGGCGCAGCCAGCGGGTTGAGGCAGATTCGAAATGCACCTCAAAACCTGCCTCGCGCAAGGGGGAAAAATCGCTCTCCAGCCATTCGAGCCAACGCTGCTGGGGCTGGGGCGGTTCGAAGCCCAACATGTTTTGCCCATGCACAGAAAGGCCCCAGGCATCCAGTGCTTCCCAGGCCTTGCGCTCGCCAGGCAAATCGCGCACCAACATGCGGGCCTGCGAACCATGGCCGACCATGACGCGAATTTGTGTACCCACCCAGAAACCGCGCTGGCCAGCGTAATCAAAACTCAATTCGGCCTGAAACAAACCGTGTGTGTCTCGGTTTGCGGGCGGCACAGGGGTGATGTCGAGCACAGGCCGGGGCGGCACATCCCGAATCTCGGGCATGTGCGCGATCACGGGCGGCAGGGGCACTGGGCCCAGACGCGCCAACAACTGGTTTTGAAACTTGAACACCACGCTTTCAGGCAGCACGGGCGCGCTGGACATGACCTGCAGCTCGTTGGCGCTCAGGCCTT
>JBIKQY010000271.1:0-4269 GCA_044349465.1 Limnohabitans sp.
ACACGGCCACGTTGCTCACGGGCACCGCGTCCTTGCGGGCTTGGCGCACCAGGGCGCGCAGCTGCTGGATGTCGGTTTGTGGGTGGTGCGCGATCCATTCGGCCACAGCGGCATCGTCGGCGATCAGGCGGTCGCGCCAGGCTTCGGCCAGGTGCAGGGCTTGGGTGTCTTTGGCGCTGCCCAGGCGCTGGATGTCCAGGGCCTCGCGCACGGCTTGCAGGGTTTCGGGGCTGAGCAGGCGCATTTGCTTGCCAATGAACTGCATTTGGCGGCGCTTGCCTTCGAAGTTGGTGATGCGCTTGGCTTCGGCCAGGCCATCCACCAGTTTGTCGGGCAGGGCCAGGCCCTCCATCAGGTCGCGGCGCAGGGTGAGCAAGGCAGTGCCAAGTTCTTGCAGTTCGGTGCTTTCGCGCTTGAGTTCGGTGCGGCTGGGGCCGTCGAGCCCGCCTTTGAGCTCGCGCTTGTACTCCAGGTCCAGCTCGCTGCCTTCGGCAACAAACTGACCTCGCACGAAATAGCCTTTTTTGGGTTTACGGGACATGACTGGGGGAACTCGTTTTCAGATGCAGCGCTGGGGCTGGGTGGCAAGTATCATAGCGGCCACTGCGGGCCTGGTGCCCGCCCATTTTTTTCGAGACCCTCTTCGTGAAAATTCCTGTGAAAAGTTCCGTGAAAAAAAACGCCTCAGCATCCCCTGCGCATGCCCACGACGGCTTCAGCTACTCGCGTGACCATTTTGAAGAGCTGGTCGACATCGCCTTGCACCACGCCAAAAAACTGGGGGCCACCAACGCGGGGGCCGAAGCGTCTGAAGGTTGCGGCCTGTCGGTCAGTGTGCGCAAGGGCGAGCTGGAAAATGTGGAACGCAACCGCGACAAGTCGCTGGGCGTGACGGTGTACGTGGACCACCGCCGTGGCAATGCCAGCACTTCGGACTTTTCCAAGGCGGCGATTGAGCGCACCGTGCAAGCCGCGTATGACATTGCCCGCTTCACCGCCGAAGACCCCACCGCCGGTCTGCCCGACGAGGCCGACATCGAAACGAACCACCGCGATCTGGACCTGTTTCACCCTTGGGCCATCAACAGCGAAGAAGCGGCCAAGCTGGCCTTGCAGTGCGAAGCCGCTGCGCTCAAAACCAGCCGCCGCATCACCAACAGCGACGGCGCGGCCGTGTCGGCCCAGCAAAGCCATTTTTTCAGTGCCCACACACACGGCTTTCGCGGCGGTTATGCCAGCTCGCGTCACAGCATTTCGGTGGCCCCCATTGCCAAGCTGCCCGGGCGCAACGCCGAGATGCAGCGCGACGCTTGGTACACCTCCATGCGCGCAGCCGACGAGATGGCCTCGCCCGAAGTGGTAGGCCGCTACGCTGCAGAACGCGCCTTGTCGCGTTTGGGGGCGCGCAAAATCGCCACCACCGAATGCCCGGTGCTGTTCGAATCGCCCGTGGCCGCTGGCCTGCTGGGTGGTTTTGTGCAGGCCGTGAGCGGCGGGGCGCTGTACCGCAAGAGCAGCTTTTTGCTGGACTCTCTGGGTAAAAAGGTTTTCCCCAAGCACATCGACATCGAAGAAGACCCGCACCTGCTGCGCGGCAAAGGCAGCTCACCGTTTGACGACGAAGGTGTGCGCTCGGTGCGCCGCAAGGTGGTCAAGGGTGGCCGGGTGGAGGGCTATTTCTTGTCCAGTTATTCGGCCCGCAAACTGGGCATGAAGACCACCGGCAACTCGGGTGGTTCGCACAATCTGACGCTGACTTCGCGCCTGACGCAACCGGGTGACGATTTGGACGCCATGCTGCAAAAATTGGGCACCGGCTTGTTCGTGATCGAGCTGATGGGCCAGGGCGTGAATTACGTCACGGGCGACTATTCACGCGGGGCCAGCGGCTTTTGGGTGGAGAACGGCCAGATCGCTTATCCGGTGCACGAGATCACCATCGCTGGCAACCTTAAAGACATGCTCATGGGCATCGAGGCTGTGGGCGCTGACACCTACAACATGGGGGCCAAAACCACCGGCTCGATTTTGGTCAACCGCATGAAGTTGGCGGGCAGTTAAGGCCTGCTGCGCTGTGCAGGCTGAACTTTTGGCGGCGCTGGCCGCCTTGTCTTGGGCGGTGGGCAGTTTGTTCTCGGCGGCGGCTTCCAGCCGCATGGGGGCCTTTGCCTTCACCCGCTGGCGCTTGTTTTTCGCGCTGACCCTGTTGTGGGCGCTGGCCTTGTTCACTGGGCAATGGCGCAGCCTGGACAGCTCGAATGTGGCCCTGCTGGCACTGTCGGGCTTTATTGGCATCTTCATTGGTGACACCGCGCTGTTTGCCTGCATGAACCGGCTGGGGCCGCGCCGCAGCGGTGTGTTGTTTGCCACGCACGCCATTTTTTCGACCTTGCTGGCCTGGTTGTTTTTGGGTGAAACCCTGTGGGGCTGGACCTTGGTGGGCGGCAGTTTGCTGGTTTCGGGCGTGATGGTGGCGATTTTCTGGGGCCGCCGCGAGAGCGAAACCCACGCTTGGGAAAACACGCGTGGCTCTTTGATGACGGGCGTTTTGCTGGGGCTGCTGGCAGCCGCCAGCCATTCGGCCGCCACCTTGATGATCAAGCCTTTGATGGTGGCGGGGGTGGACGCGGTGTCTGCTTCGGCCGTGCGCACATCGGCCAGTTTTCTGGCGCACTTGGCCCTGCTGTGGGCGGGCGCCAAAGTGGCTCGGCTGCAAAGCCCCTTGACCCCACGAACCTTGTTCAACACGGCGGTCAGTGCGGTGGTGGCGATGGCCTTGGGCATGACGCTGGTGTCTCAGGCGCTGAAAACCGGTCAGGCCAATTTGGTGGGGATTTTCTCTTCGCTCACCCCCATCTTGCTTTTGCCGCTGCTGTGGGTGGTTTACCGCCGCCACCCTGCCTGGGGGGCCTGGGGTGGGGCGGTGATGGCGGTGGCTGGGGCGGCGCTGATCTTGGTGCAGTGAGGCGAGCGCCTGGCCGCTTGCGCGTCAGGCCCAGTGTTTTTGCCGGATGTCTTCAAAATACCCGGCCAGCGACTGCACCAGACGGGCCTGTTCGGTTTGCAATTTTTGCGCGGGCATCTGGTCGTGTTGCCCGGTGAAGGGGCAGACCACTTCGGTCTTCAAACCGGTCATCTGCTCCAGCACCGACATGCCCCAAAACGGCACCGAGACCGGGCAATAACCGCCTTCGTGCGTCATGACCACGCGGCCTTGGGCGTGCTTGCGGGCCATGTCCAGCACGACATCGGTCATCCAGCGAAAGGCCACACCGTCGAGCAGCATCCGGCCCAGCGGGTCAAAGCGCCCGGCGTCGTAGCCACAGGCCACGATGATCAATTCGGGCTGGTAGGCGTCCAGGGCCGGGAGGATGACTTTTTCAAACGACTCGCGGTAAGCCCCGAAGCCGCAACCGGGGGGCAGCGGAATGTTGATGTTGTAGCCCGCGCCTGCGCCCTGGCCCAGTTCATCGGCCTCACCTTTGACGAACAAATAACCTGCTTGTTGGTGCACCGAAATCGTCAGCACATCGCTGCGGTTTTCAAAACATTTTTGGGTGCCGTTGCCAAAGTGCACGTCCCAGTCCACGATGGCCACACGCTTGAGGCCATGCACCTCGATCGCGTGGGCGGCGGCCAGCGCCGCATTCGCAAACACGCAAAAGCCCATGCCTTGTTCGGGTTCGGCATGGTGGCCTGGGGGGCGGGTCAGGGCATAGGCCATTTGCGCTTGGCCCAGCATGACCGCGTCCACGGCCGTGAGGGCGCAACCGGCCGAGCGGCGCGCGGCCGCCCAGCCGTTGGACGAGATGGGCGCGCCAATGCCGGTGTCACCGCCACCGGCCAAAGCAATTTGTTCGACCTTGGCCACGTAGCTGGCGCTGTGCAGACGGGTGAGTTCGTGCACCTGCGCGTCGCGAGCCGGGATGACCTTCAGATCGTGCACCAGGCCCGATTGCTGGATCAGGTTGTGCAAGCGCCGCTTGGGGTCGGCGTTTTCGATGTGGCGGTTGTAGGGTTCCACAAAGCCGCCGGGCTTGAGCATCAGGGCGTAGTTGCCCGGGTCGTGCCAGAAACAGATTTCGTCGGTCACATAGGCGGTGGTCGTACTCATCAGGGTTTTCATTCTTTGCTTTTGATCAACACGCGGGACAGCCAAGGCCAGACCAGCATCAGAACCATGACGGCCAGGATGCTCGCCGCAATCGGGCGTTCGATGAAGGGCATCAGGGAGCCGTCGCTGCGACCCAGCGCTTGGCGCAGGGCAGA
>JBIKQY010000270.1:0-4269 GCA_044349465.1 Limnohabitans sp.
TTAGGCGCAGGCCACAAGACCACCAAGACCAAAGAATTGCGCAACGTGGGCCCGAGCGTGAGCTACAAACTGCGCGACGCGGCGGGTCAAGCCCGTGAATACAACAACTACATGCTGCCCGTGGATACCGGCGATGGTGTACCTGTGTTCTTGTTGGGCATGCGTGAGACGCCCAGTGAGCCTTACCGTTACCTGCGCCCACCGGCCGATGAAAACGGCGATTTGACCGGCTTTATCCGCTTGCGCGCCGCTTTGGAAACACCCGAACTGCGCGAACGTGCAGTCCAGCGCTACGCCCGCAAGGCGGTGGACCCGAAGCGTCCCGAATTGACACAGCAATTGGCCGATTCGGCTGCGCGTTCGTTGGGTCTGTTTGCCGGGCTGGAACAGGTTCAGGGCAAGCCTGTGTCGGGCCTGCAGGCCTTGGCTGACTTTTTGGAATCCAACGTGCCGGAGGCCGAGCGTCCTCGCGCAGGCGAGATGTTCGTTCGCATTTTGAACGGGGCTTTGTTTGAGCTTGATGCAGTGGCGCGTGAACAAGCCGGTGCCAAGCCGATGCCCGCTGACCAAGTTCAGGGCTTCATGTCGCAGGCGGTGCTGGCGCTGTCGGACGCACCGTTTTACCCTGCACCCATGACGTTTTTGCTCAAAGACTTCAAGCAGGTGCAAGCCAGCGTGTTCCAGGTGGCCAGGGCTCCGGGCCAGTCCATCGTCTACCTCGGTTGTGCCCTTTTGATCCTGGGTATTTTTGCAATGCTGTATGTTCGGGACCGTCGCTTGTGGATCTGGCTGTCGCCTCAGGGTGATGGCGCCCAGGCAAGCGTGGCCTTGTCGTCCAACCGCAAGACCATGGACGTGGACCGTGAATTTGACCAACTGAGTGCCCGATTGCTGGGCCGCTCCGAGAAAACACCATGACGACTGTCACATTGAATCCAGGCTATTTTTCCAGCCGCACGGCGCTCGACTGGGGCTTTGCCTTGCTGGCGCTGCTCGGCACGGTGTTTGCCTTCACCCGTTACCAGCACGCGATGGATGTGTACGAGCAGGCCATCCTGATCTGCAGCTTGCCGGCCGTGATTTGGTTGGCTTGGTTCTGGCGGCCGCTGCGCACCTTGATGCTGGTGGTCACGGGCTTGTCGCTGTTGGCCATTTACCTTTATCAGGGTGATCTGGCCCGGTCCGAGCAGGTGTTCCTGTTGAAGTATTTCCTGTCCAGCCAGTCGGCCATCCTGTGGATGAGCATGTTGTTTTTCATCAGCACCGTTTTTTATTGGGCGGGCATATTCATAAGGGGTCAGGCAGACGCGATGGAATCTTTGGGCTCGCGCATGGCCTGGGTGGCGGTGGGCTTGGCCTTGATCGGCACCTTGGTGCGCTGGTACGAAAGCCACCAACTGGGCCCTGACATTGGCCACATCCCGGTGAGCAACTTGTATGAAGTGTTCATCATGTTTTGCTGGATGACGGCGGCCTTTTACCTGTACTACGAAGCGCAATACAAGACCCGCGCTTTGGGTGCGTTTGTGATGTTGGTGGTCAGCGCGGCGGTGGGCTTTTTGCTTTGGTACACGTTGGTGCGTGAGGCGCATGAAATCCAGCCTCTGGTGCCCGCCCTCAAGAGCTGGTGGATGAAGATTCACGTTCCGGCCAACTTCATTGGTTACGGCACTTTTGCCTTGGCTGCCATGGTGGCCTTTGCCTACCTGATCAAGCAGCAAGCGAGCGAAACCCGTTGGTACAAGCTGGCACCCTTGTGGCTGTTGGGCATTGTGTTGTGCTTCGAGCCGGTGGTGTTCCGCCAATCCGCCGACGACAAGACCAGCAGCTACTGGATGGTGTACTTTGGGGTGTCTGCCTTCATCGTGGCGGGCATTTTGATGGGACGCCGACGCATTGCCGAGCGGTTGCCTTCTTTTGAAATCCTCGATGATGTGATGTACAAGTCCATCGCTGTGGGCTTTGCCTTCTTCACCATCGCCACTGTGCTGGGTGCTTTGTGGGCGGCCGAGGCCTGGGGCGGTTACTGGAGCTGGGATCCCAAGGAGACCTGGGCTCTGATTGTCTGGTTGAACTATGCCGCTTGGCTGCACATGCGCCTCATGAAGGGCCTGCGCGGCACCGTGGCGGCTTGGTGGGCCTTGGTAGGTCTGGGCATCACGACCTTTGCGTTTTTGGGCGTGAACATGTTCCTGAGCGGGTTGCACAGTTACGGCACACTGTGAGTTCAGGGGCGAAGCCTCTGCTGACCGCAAAGGTCTTGGCGCCTTAGTCTGACAGCTGGTCGTACAGCGTCAGGCCATGGCTGACTGCGTTGAGCAGGGCCTCGGTTCTGAAAGGCTTCCATAAGAAGGTGACCGCGTTCGATTGCTGCGCAGCCAGGGTTTCATGGGGCAAGCTCTCACCGCTCATGAAAATCACCGGAATGCGGTCGCCTGTTTTGACCATCAAGGCCTGCAGCTCGACGCCAGTCATTTTGGGCATGCGCACATCGAGCAGCATCACGCGCCGCTCGGTCAAGGGCTCAGAGGCCAGATAAGCATGGGCACCATCGTGGGTGCGAACCTTGAAGCCGCGCGCCTCCAAAACCAGCTGCAGCATGCGCCGGATGTCGGCATCGTCATCAACGACTTCGATCAGGGCTGGGTTGGACATGGGGCTTTGTTAAGACAGTAGAAGGTTCATTTTAACGACAGATCAAGGGCATTGGCGTGTGGTCAGGCCCTTGAACTGGCCCCGTTTCGGCAATGTCAAATGCCCATGGGTGTTGGCGGCGCGCTTGGCTTTGGTTGCTTTTTGATGCAGGGCGTTTGGCCCCTTTGTGCAAAAGTGATTGGGACCGTTCACAATGACCGCAAGCAGTCTCACAACCAGGTTCATCACATGATCATCCGCACTTCTTCTTCGGGATTTTTGCATCCTGTGTCCAGTGACATCACCCCTCAGGCGGCTTACCAATCCCGTCGCGACCTGATGCGCCAGCTGGCTGCGGGCTCGGCAGGCTTGGCCTTGGCGGGCTGGGGCTTGCGCGATGCCCAAGCTCAAATGGCCCGGCCCGGGCAGCTGCCGCCGCTGGCCTCGGTGCCCTCCAAACTGGCCGGAGCGATGGTTCTGGACAAGTCCACGCCCTACAAAGATGCCACCACGTACAACAATTTCTACGAGTTTGGTACCGACAAATCCGACCCGGCCAAGCGGGCTCATACCCTCCAGACCGACCCCTGGAGTGTTGAAATCGAGGGCTTGGTCAAGAAGCCCGCCCGCGTGAATCTGGAGGACCTGCTGAAGTGGGGTGCCATGGAAGAGCGCATCTACCGCCTGCGCTGCGTGGAAGGCTGGTCGATGGTGATTCCCTGGGTGGGTTATTCGCTGGCCGATCTGATCCGGCGTGTGGAGCCCTTGCCGGGTGCCAAGTTTGTGGAGTTCGTGACCCAGGCCGACCCCAAAACCATGCCAGGGCTGCGTTCGAGTGTGATCGATTGGCCCTACGTCGAAGGCTTGCGCATGGACGAGGCCATGCATCCACTGAGTTTGCTGGCCTTTGGCATGTATGGCGAGGTGATGCCCAAGCAAAATGGTGCACCCCTGCGTCTGGTGGTGCCATGGAAGTATGGCTTCAAGAGCAGCAAGAGCCTGGTCAAGATCCGCTTCACGGACAAGCAGCCGGTCATTTCCTGGGAGAAATCTGCCCCTCAGGAGTATGGTTTTTATTCCAACGTGAACCCGAATGTGGACCACCCGCGCTGGAGCCAGGCCACCGAGCGGCGCATCGGCGAAGACGGGTTGCTGGCCAAAAAGCGCAAGACGCTCATGTTCAACGGCTACGAGGCACAGGTGGGCCAGTTGTACGCTGGCATGGACCTGAAAAAGTTCTTCTGATGCCTTGGCGGGCCAACGTCTTGAGGGCATGAGGGCGGCGCTGCGTCATCCCGCCGCTTGGTGGGCTTTACTGGTGCTCGGTTGCTTGCCCTGGGCCTGGTTGCTCGCGCAAACCCTGCAGGACCAGCTGGGCCCCAACCCTGCCGAAGCCCTGATCCGTGCCACAGGCGACTGGACGCTGCGCAGTCTGTGCTTGGTGTTGGCTGTCACCCCTTTGCGCACTTGGCTGGGCTGGCCAGAGTTGCTGCGATTTCGGCGCATGCTGGGCTTGCTGGTGTTTGGCTATGCCAGTTTGCACTTGCTGTGCTACGCCTGGTTTGACATGGGCTTTGACCTGGCCGACACGCTGCAAGATCTCCTCAAGCGCCCCTTCATCTGGTTGGGTTTCAG
>JBIKQY010000032.1:0-14176 GCA_044349465.1 Limnohabitans sp.
CCTTCATCCACTTCGTGCTGTCGAACCCAGTCGTTGAGTGTTTGCGGCACGCAGCCGATCTTGGGTGCAATCGACTCGATGGTGGCCCACAGGGAGGGATACTCGCCTCGATGTTCGAGCACCATACGAACAGCACGCTCGCGCACCTCGGGTGAAAAACGGTTTGATTTCTTGCTCATGGCTCCATCTTCTCAAAGTGTGGAGCCTCCTCAAAACCCGGGGCGATTCAGTTCCTTGGTTAAACCTCAGGATTATTCTTTATTTGCATTAATTTTTAATGAATCGTTTTTTTCGACTCATGGGTATTTACCCTTTATTCGGCAAACATGTTGGGGTTATGGATGCGACAGAGTTTGGCGAAGCGTCCACAAAAGGGTTAATTCAATCGCATGCGTCAGCACCAACCATAGGCCAAATAAACGCTGCGACGCATGCGCAACATGCCGCCGCTGAGGCTGCCCACCCGCATGATCAGGTCTTCTCGACTCTCGGTTGAGGCTCGCTTTTGGGCTGTGCTTGATGCTGTGATCTCGCCGTCGCCGGTAAGCTCAAGGCCATTAGAGCGCCCAGCAGGTTCACGCCAGCGGCAATGCGCATGGCTTGGTCATAGCCCTGGGTCTGGTCGTACAGCCAGCCGGCAAGCACTGGCAGACTGATGGCCGCAATGCACCAGGCTATGTACATTTGCCCTGCCACCCGGCCAAAGGCATTGGGGTGCCAGTAACGCGCAATGGCCCCAGCCGTCAGACCTGAAATGAAGCCGTAACCGCATCCAATCAGTGTCATGGACAGGACCGCCATGCCTGGACCCGGCCAGGTCAACAGCAGGCACGAACCACCGAGGGCGATCAGGTGGGCCATGCAGGCCACGCGAGGCACCGCAAAACGATCAATGAGCCAGCCCCCACCAATGCGTGCAGCAGCTATCGCGCCGGTGATGAACGTGGTGCCGCCCAGCGCAAACAGGCTTTTAGCGCCGTAGGCTTGCAAAATGCCAGCGGCCTGGCTCATCACCATCAGACCGGCCGAGGCTGCGAGAAAGAAAACAGTGAACAGCCGTGCAAACAAGCCCCAGTGGCGGGCCTGGTTGTCGGCTGCGCTTGCGCCCGGATCTTGCATGCGAACCTGGGCACGATGCCAGAGCATTGCAGCAATGGCGCAGCAAGACAGCACCGTGAGCGCAAGACCTGCCAGGGTGGCGCGCAGGTCGAACGCCTCGATGGCCCAGCCAAAGACTGGTGCGCCCAGCATGGCACCCATGGGATAGAGGCTCACCACGTAGCCGTTGGCCAGCCCGCTCATCGGGCTGATGGTCTGATTAAGACCCTGCTGCATCATGACAAAAACCACCCCGCCGCCCAGTCCGAACAGAACACCGTAGCCCAACAGCAAATGCTCGATACCCTGTGCAGCGGCGCAGATCAGCAGGCCCGAGGCGCTCAGTGCGCCGCAAACCAGCAGCAGGGGCACGGGTGCGAAGCGACGGTAAAGGGCGGGTCCGATGAGCATGCCGATCGTCAGAAAGATCGATGCCATGGAAAACACGATCGCCATCTCGGCCCGTCCTATACCGAGCAGCGCCTCCATCGGCTTGAGGAAAACCGAAAACGCATAGACAGTGCCGAACGGTAGATTCACCACGGTGGCCGCCGCCAGCACGAGCGCCCCTCGGCTGAGGCCTCGTGAGGTGGGTGAATCGCTCATCGCTGCCCCGTCAGAATGCTGCGATCACGACAAGCGAGACCCAGCCGATGGGACAAGACAAGATGGGGCATTCGTCGCGTTTTCATTGTCTATTGAGAGCGCCAGTTTATCTGACTGAATGACGGCTGGCTGATGTTCATGGTGAAGGGGGGCGTGGTGCACGTTGTAATCGGTCACGGTCATGGCATTAACGAGTTCCAAGTGCAAAGTGATGGCCATTCGGTTGTTTTATTGAAAAATCAAAGAAAGCACTTGAGCATCTAGCTCAGCTCGAGGTACGGTGCTTCGTCAAACAAGCCAGGTAAGTGCAGAGCCATGATTGTTGGGGCGCCCCGCTTGCGTTGCTGGAGAGTTCGCACCAGCTTGGGCTGACCTGCAACGTAGTCATCCTAGGGCAATGGGCAACTTTCAAAAACCTCGCCTAGATATTGTTCTGTTGGCGCTGATCCACTATCGACCACCAGACGGTCAGTTTTCGGTCGGGCAACATGATTGTTTTTATGGGCAAGCATCTTGTATGTTTTTTACAGGGCTAACTTTTTTAACCTATTGTGCCCGCATCCGCCATAAGGCAGCTGCCTGTGATGAATGAAGCTTCTGATGACGCCAACCAAAGTATGGGGTAGGCAATTTCGGCAGGGTCTGCCCAGCGCTTGAGTAAATTTTGTTCGTAGCGCTGGTGGTCTATTTCAATGCCAGACTTTCGCGCCTCTGCAGCACGCTTGATGTGAAAGGGCGTGAGTGTGGCGCCAGGACAAATTGCGTTCACACGAACTTGATGTTGCGCTTCTTCATAAGCCAATGTTTTGGTCAATGAAACAATCCCAGCCTTTGTCACATCGTATTGACCCATGCCAACCCTGGGATGGAATGCATGTGTTGAAGACACATTCACAATGCTGCCAGCTTTGCTTTTTCTCAAACTGGGCAATGCCTCTCTGGCCATGTAGACATAACTTAGCAAATTGACAGCAATAATTTGATTCCAAACATCTGCTGTTGAGTCTGCCAGTGGCTCATAAGAGCGCATGCCTGCGTTGTTGACCAAAATGTCGAGTTGGCCCCACTTTGAGACAACGCGCGAGACAACCTCTGCTGCAGAAGCTTCGATGGCAAGATTGACAGGGATGCAAATGACATCAGCACCAGGGATGGCATCTTGAACAGATTTTGATACAGCATCCAAGGGGGAATCTGGCAAGTCGACCAGTGCCACCTTGGCGCCATGTTCACAAAAAAGTTTGGCGGTGGCTGCACCAATACCGCCAGCGCCTCCAGTCACAATGGCTACTTGATTGGCAAGTCTTTTCATATGGATGGAAACCTATCCTAAGGTACTGATTTCTTGATGCTCAACGAAATCTGGATTGCGCAAAATTCGCAAAATGGCGACGATGCTGTACACGCTCATGAGTAAGGCATTCAAGGGTATGGCCACATACCAGTAAATTTTATTGGCTTGCAGATAGGGTGTGGTTTCGCCTGAGTTGAAGCCAAAATCTGCGCCGTAATACACTAAGATCCAGAGCAAAAAAAGCATCGCCACATGGATGGCGATTGAAATCAAGCGCCTGAGAGCCGGACTCCAAATTTTGTCAAATGCACCCACCCTGTACAGCGAACCCTCGCGCCACAGCGCAGCCGTTCCCGCAAACGTAAGCCAAACGAACAAAAGGTCAATGAGCTCGTCATAACCCGAGACGCTGATGGCTGGAAAACTTCTTTGGACAATGCCAAAAGCCAACAACAAAAACAGTCCAAAGAAACAAGCAATGACAGTCCATTTCAACAAACGGGCAACTGTTTTATCAAGCTGAATCAGGTAGGTCATTTGATGAGGCCAAAACCAAACAATTGCGGCAACCACATGGAGAAGCTAGGCACATACGTGACAAGTCCTAACACCACAACCATGGCCAATAAATAAGGTGCCAATTCGCTCACAATGTCTGCAATGGGCACCTTTGCGATGCCCGATACCACAAACAAGCAAAGTCCTACAGGTGGCGTGACCAAGCCAATCATCATGTTCACCACCATGATCACGCCAAAATGGATGGGGTCAATTCCGATGGCCACGATGACGGGTGCGAGTATCGGATAAGTGATGATCATGATGGCAATTGTTTCTAAAAACATGCCTAAAAAAAGCAGAATCAAATTGATGATCAGCAAAATCATGATTGGATCTGCAGACAACTTCATCAGGGCCTGCAAAATTTGATTGGGTACTTGCTGCTGAATCAGCACCCAGCCAAATGGGGCAGACATGGCAATGATGAACAGCACTTGGGCTGTTTGCCTGCCAGACTCCCATACTGTGTCGATCAAAGCTTGCCAGGTGAGTTCGCGATACACAAATTGACCCAGCACAAAGGCATAAGCAGTTGCTAAAACAGCTGCTTCAGTGGGCGTGACAACACCCGAAAAAATGGCCACCAGAATGGCAGGTGGGAGTGCCAGTGCAGGAATTGCCTTTAAGAAAATGGTCAACGCTTCACTGCCGAATTTCACGCCCTCGGAGACAGGCAAATTCAATTTTTTGGCTTGCAGGCCAATGGCAATCATCAAACCAATGCCCATCAAAAGGCCTGGAATAATGCCAGCCAAAAACAAAGCGCCCACCGAAACATTGGCCAAACTGCCGTAAATCACAAATGGAATGCTGGGGGGAATGATGGGGCCAATGGTGGCCGATACAGCAGAGATGGTGGCCGCAAATTTGGCCTTGTACCCCTCCTTGACCATGGCTCGGATTTCGATGACACCCAAACCGGCAGCATCTGCAACGGCCGAACCTGACATGCCCGCAAAAATCATGCTGCCAATGACATTCACGTAGGCGAGGCCACCTCTAACGCGTCCCACCAAGAGTTTGGCAACTTCAAAAATGCGCTCGGTGGTGCCACCCACATTCATCAAGTTACCGGCCAATATGAAAAATGGAATGGCCAGGAGCGGAAACGAAGTGGTGGCTGCGTAAGTTCGTTGAATAAAGATTAAAAGCAAGTCTGTGCCGCTTGTGGCAATCATGATGACGCCAGCGATCAAACCCAATGCGCCTGCAATTGGAAATCCTAAAAGAATTGTGATGCAGGTCGCAATGAGTATGTACGCTACAAGCATTACAGAACTTACTTCATTTAAGTTCTAGCAGCTGCGACTGCGCGTGACCAATTGGTCCAATTCTCTTCACCGATGCTCTTGCGCAAAATATCGTACGCAGGTGCCATTTTGTCGCGGAAGGGCGCGACATCGGGGCGGGTAATGGCAATGCCAGCCTTTTGCATCGTGGCAATTTGCTCTTCTTCTTTCTCGCGTACTGCTTTGCGTGCAGCTTGCCCAGCAACAGTCGCTTCTTCAGAAATGATTTTGCGCTGGGCTTCATTGAGCTTGTTTTGCCAAGCACGCTGGTTGGCAACCAACATGAGGGACGTGTAGATGTGTTTGGTCAGCGCAATATGGCTTTGCACCTCAAAGAACTTGGCCGCAAATGTGGTGCCAATGGGATTGTCTTGGCCATCGACTGTTTTGTTGGCAAGCGCCAGGTAGACCTCTTGGAAGGCGATGGTTTGGGTATTGGCGCCCAAGGCTTCAAATGCGGATTTGATGGCCAATTCGGGCGGCACACGCAACTTCAGACCTTTGATGTCGTCTGGGGTGCGGATGGCTTTGCGGCTGTTAGACAGTGCGCGGAAGCCCCACTCAAAGTTGGCAATCCAGCTGAAACCCACAGCAGAAAATTGTTGGGCAAGCCAAGCACGGCCAGTGACATCGAGTGCTTTGTGGGCGTGCTCGTAACTGTCAAATTGGTAGGGAATATTGATCACGCCCAGAGGCTTGGAGATTGACTCGATGTTGGAGGGGTTCATCAAAATCATGTCGATGGCACCAAGCCTGGTTTGCTGTGCGGTTTCGACGGGGGAGCCCAGTGCGTTGTTGGGGAAAATCGAAATTTTGACTTCGCCATTGGTGCGATCGCTGATGCGTTTCACCATTTTTTCGGCTTCGATGTGCACAGGGTGCGAGGGATCGGCCGGGTGGGTGAGCCTCAGTTCAACGGCCGCTTTGGCCGGTATCCAGAAAGAGCCCATGGAAGCGGCAGCCCCTGCTTGCAAAACACTGCGCCTGTTGATGGAAGAGGTCTGTTGCGTTGAGTTGGTCATGTCTGTCTCCTTTTAAGATAATTCTTGCATACAAGATTTTGATCGTCAAGTGCTCTTTGGCGGGGCACTTATTTTCTTTTTGGCAGGCTTGGATTGGTCTCGAATTGACTTCACAACAATAGAAAGTCCATTTTGAACATGTGACTTCATGGCCTTTGCCGCGCCTGCACTGTCGTGTTGCTTGATGCGTTCCAGAATGGCGCCGTGCTCAACCATGGCTTTGTCCCAGCGTTCGGGCCACAAGTTAGAGGCGTAGCGTGCGCGATCGATTCGCAGCGCCAATAAATCCCAGACCCACAGCAAAACAGGGTTGCCCGAGTATTCCAATATCAAACGGTGAAAAGCTTTGTTTGCCTTGAAGTAATCTGGCAGCTCATCCTGGGCGCGATGCTTCAGCATTGTGTAGTGAAGTATGCCCAATTCGGCTATTTCTGCCTCTGTAATGCGGGCTGCAGCCAATTCGCCTGCAAGTGCCTCAATGGCCGAGACCACATCGATCAGAGCAGCAGTTTCATCGGCATCCAGTCGGGTGACGGTGGGGGATCGATTGGGGTTGATGTCTAGCAAGCCTTCTTGCGCCAAAGTTTTGATCGCTTCGCGCACGGGTGTTCTGGAAACATGGAAGCGCTCACACAATTCACGCTCGTTTAATTTTTCACCAGGGCCAATGGCGCCAGCTACGATCAAGTTGCGCAAGACCTGAACGGTACTGGCATGCATGTCCCCTTTGCGCAAGATGGCGCTGTTTTTTGTTTCAGCCGACAGGCTGTCGAGCGGGGTAGGGGTGTTGGCTTTATTTTTCTTCATGGGTTAGGTCAGTTTGACAGAATTTATTTTTGTATGCAAGAATTAAGCATGAACATTGAGTCTATCTTTCATCAATTTTCCACGACCAACTCAGGTGAGTCTGGTGTGGGTCTCGTCGGTGCTGGTGAATTTGGGGCCACCTTTGTTTCTCAGATTCATCGCATGAAGGGTGTGAAGGTGGTTGCCATCTGCGACCAACAGCCACAAAAAGCCTTCCAAGTGGCCGTTCAGTCTGGGATCGACAAAGCGCAAATTTTTGTAGCGCAAGATCTTGAATCAGCCAAAAACGCCATCGCTCAAAACCTGTGTGTTGTTCTCAACGATGCCGAGTGGCTTGCCCAACTGCCTCTGCAGGCGGTTCTTGAAGCCACGGGCGATCCTGAAAGTGCCGCGACCACAGCACTGGCGTGCATCAAGGCGGGCAAGCATGTGGTCATGGCCACCAAGGAGGCCGAAATTGTGGTGGGTGCTGAGTTGGCCAGACTGGCCAAGCAACACAATGTGGTGGTCTCTCCAGTCGATGGCGATCAGCCCAGTTTGCTGATTGGGCTGATTGAGTGGGCCCGCTTATTGGGCTTGCCGGTCATGGCTGCCGGTAAATCCAGCGAATCAGACTTCGTATGGACCCCGGCAACCAACGAGGTCAAGGCTTGGGGCCAAACAGTGGTTTCAAATGAAGTAGGCCAAAACTTTGTTCCCAACAACCAGTATTCGTGGGGGGAGGTTTTGGCCAAGCGTGCAAGCGTTCCATTTGAGCTCACAACAGTTCCAGACCTTTGCGAAATGGGCATAGTGGCCAACCACACCGGTTTGCTGCCCGATTGCGCAAGCCTGCATGCGCCACTGGCAAGAACCGTTGAATTGCCCAGTATTTTCAGGCCCAAGGAAGAGGGCGGCATTCTCAGTGGCAAAGGCCGCGTAGACATGTTCAACTGCCTGCGCCGTCCCGATGAGCTCAGTTTTGCAGGTGGTGTGTTTGTGGTGATTGAGGCACCCGATGTAGAAACAGGAAAGCTTTTTGCAGCCAAGGGCATTCCAACTTGCCCCAACGGGAAATACGTCCTGATTCACAACCCGGTGCATTTGCTGGGCGCTGAGGCGGCCATGTCTATTCTCTCGGCGGTCAAATTGGGCACCTCTTGTGGCGGCCGGGATGTTCGGCCCGTGGTCGATTTAATTGCCATTGCGCAGCGACAAATTGAAGTGGGTGAGTTGTTTGAAATTGGCACGCGGCATGTCATATCAGGGCTGGGCCATCAACTCATGGACGCCAAGCCGATGTCGCCCAACAATCCATTACCTTATTATTTGTGCGCAGGTGCAAAAGTGATACGCCCCATTCCAAAAGGAAAATTGGTCACTTGCAGTGATGTTGAAATAGATTCAAACAGCATCCTTTATCAACTTCGCCAATCACAAGACCAACACTTCTTTCCTCACTGACATGACGCAAGCAAATCCAGAGAAAAAAAAGCTGCAATTCATTGATGCCCATCATCATTTTTGGGATTTGGAAAAGAACAACTACCCGTGGTTAAAAGACCATCCAGAACCCAACTTCTTCTTGGGAAATTACGATGGCATCAAGCGCAATTACTTATTCAAAGACTATGTGCAAGACAGCCAAGACTTTGAGGTGCTGGCCACAGTGCATTGCGAGGCGGAATGGGTCCGAGATGATCAAGTGGGCGAGACCCAGTGGCTGACCGATATCCATGCGCAAACGGGTTTGCCCACAGCCATAGTGGCGCATGCATGGTTTGATACTGACAATGCGGAAGAAGTCCTTTCAAAGCAGGCCGCCTTTCCCTTGGTGAAGGGCATCAGGTCCAAACCCAAGACCACTTTAAGACCCGATCTTCTAACCAAAAACCTGCCTGGGGGCATGGAAGACAACAGATGGTTAGAAGGCTATGCGCGCTTGGAGCAATATGGCCTGAGCTGGGACTTGAGGGTGCCGTATTGGCACCTGTATGAAGCGGCTGAAGTTGCCCGGCAATTTCCCAATACCCCCATCGTTTTGAACCACACTGGATTTCCTTGGGATCGAAGTGTTGAGGGCATTTTTGCCTGGAGCAAAGCCATGGAGGCCCTGGCCAAACACCAACATGTGCACCTCAAAGTTTCTGAATTTGGCCTGAAAGACCAAGCTTGGGACTATGCCTCCAACAAAGAAATTGTGCTTCGTGCCATCGGCATTTTTGGTATTGAGCGGTGCATGTTTGCATCCAATTTCCCGGTTGCTGGGCTGAGGGTTGATTTTTCATCTTTGTTAAATTCTGTTGCCAGCATGGTTTCAGACTTTACGGAGAAGCAGCAGCATGATTTTTTTGTGGGTAATGCTGCCCGGTTTTATCGGCTGGATATCTGAAGGTTCTTGGCTGATCTAGTGAAAAACAGCCTAACTCCTCGTTTTTGAGTTAGAGCCAATTCAGATTTGTTGAGATAGATCCAAAATTTCTGACCATTCGAGGCGCTTCGGGTTCCAATTGTTTGGGGGAGGTTATGTTCCATCGGCCCTAGGCAGTTGAAATAGGCGAGGGTAGTCAAGTTCAAGTTGGCGGCAACACATGTTCGCCACCACCAGTTGTTGGATCTGGTTAAATGCCACAGCGCAGGGCTGCCCATTTTTACCGAGCTTGTGCCAGTCAAAAAGCCGTGATTGGAAGATGGAGGAACACCATGCAAGTCGATGAACCGTTTGAAGGCCTGTTGTCGCTGTGCGAAGATTTGGCACTGGCCTTGCGTGTGGCTGCATGCCAGTGGCTGAGCGAGGGCGTAAGCAACCACTTCAGCGTTGCGGTGCCTTTCTGGGATAACAGGTTTCTTACTCAACCCGCGCGGCTTGTATTGGATTGAGGGGCGTGCGCCCGACATCGTGATTTGCAACGCGTCCGGTGAGCAACTGACTGGCCCTGGACATGACCGAAGGCGAGCGAATCGCAAATGCCATGCAGGGGGTAGATGTGGTGTTCTTGGGCAACCATGGTGTCGTTGTGTCCGGTGAGCGCGTCAACTATGATTACGACGATCTCTAATTACCTGGAGATTGCCTGCCAAGCGCTGGTGCTGGCAACCTCGACCGGTGTGGCGCTGAAAATTGTGGACACTGAGCTCGCTCAACGTGTGGCAGATTTGACCAACG
This sequence comes from Limnohabitans sp., assembly GCA_044349465.1. Classification (GTDB taxonomy): domain Bacteria; phylum Pseudomonadota; class Gammaproteobacteria; order Burkholderiales; family Burkholderiaceae_C; genus Limnohabitans_A. The sequence goes on from JBIKQY010000032.1 coordinate 9,823, forward strand.
GGGAGAGGCTTCAGTCGGAGCTTATCTTCGGCAGCTTGCGAAGAATGCGACGCTAAACGTGTGTACCAATTTCACGCCAACCAGACACGCCCAGTGGGTCAAAGAAACCCTTGGCGTTGAGCTGCCTTCGGACTTCCCTGAACAAGCCTATCCCGGCTATGCAGCCCCCTTGGTCGTCAAGAGTCACCAATCTGAACGCGTGGCCTGTGGTTTGGCTCGGTTTGGTTTGATACCGGCGTGGGCCAAGGACAACAAGATCAGCCGTCACACCTACAACGCACGCAGCGAGACAGCCGCAGAAAAACCCAGTTACCGAAACGCATGGCGTCAGCGTCAGTTTGGACTGGTGCTGGTCGATAACATCTACGAGCCCAGTTACGAATCGGGCAAGGCTGTCAAATGGAAAATTGAACTCGCGTCCGGTGATCCATTTGGCATTGCCTGCCTTTGGGATCGTTGGACAGACCCGGCTTCAGGTGAACGGGTGGTGAGCTTTTCAATGCTGACGGTCAATGCAGATGAGCATCCTGTGATGAAGCAGTTTCACAAGCCAGGCGATGAAAAACGCACGCCTGTGATCATTGCGCCAGAGTTGCACGACGCATGGCTTTCTGCCGATGCGACTGAAGCAGCTGAATGGATGACTTGGAGGCACATGCCGGATCTTTCAGCCATGCCAGAGCCATTGCTCAACCAAAGAAACAGCCGCAGTGGTCTGACTCAATGAGATCGATTTCTTCAATGCTCAGCGCCAGGAGATATCTGTTGACTTGAGTTGCTCAGCGGGCTCGGATGTCTGCTGTTGGCTTGTTTGAGTCCAGTTATTGATGCGGCCTCTTGAAGTCTTGAACAGCATCCAAGGGATGGCTTTTTTTGTAGGAGCCCACCCCCGTGGGCGATGGGCGTGGAACACGCCCTGCAAAACATCGCCCACAGGGGGGGGGCTCCTACAAAAACCAAAAGCTGCTTTTAAACCCGAACCAGATCCAAACAGCTACAGTCTTCTTGGCTTGTGGGTCTGGATTTATCTCAAAAAAAAGCCCGCACAAGGCGGGCTTTGGTTTTTCGGCGGAGCGCCTTGATCAACGCTGCACGTCGCGGCGCACTGAGCCCGTGAACAGCTGACGTGGGCGGCCGATTTTGTACTCGGGGTCGCTGATCATTTCGTTAAGTTGGGCGATCCAGCCGACGGTGCGGGCTAGGGCAAACACACCGGTGAACAGGTTCACTGGAATGCCGATGGCGCGTTGCACGATGCCGGAGTAGAAGTCCACGTTGGGGTAAAGCTTGCGGCTGACGAAGTATTCGTCTTCCAGGGCGATTTTTTCCAGCTCCTTGGCCAACTTGAACAGGGGGTCGTTTTCCAAGCCCAGTTCTTTTAACACCTCGTCGCAAGTCTCTTGCATCAACTTGGCGCGGGGGTCGTAGTTTTTGTAAACGCGGTGACCGAAGCCCATGAGCTTGACGCCAGAGTTCTTGTCTTTGACTTGGCTCATAAACTCGCCGACCTTGGAGACGCCACCCATCTTCTGGATGTCTTCGAGCATGTTCAGGCAAGCCTCGTTGGCGCCGCCGTGAGCTGGGCCCCACAAGCAGGCCACGCCTGCTGCGATGGCCGCAAACGGGTTGGTGCCGGACGAGCCGCACAGTCGCACGGTGGAGGTCGAGGCGTTTTGCTCGTGGTCTGCGTGCAGGGTGAAGATGCGGTCCATGGCGCGCTCGAGCACAGGGTTGACCACATAGTCTTCGCAAGGTGTGCCGAACATCATGCGCAGGAAGTTGCCCGCGTAGGACAGGTCGTTGCGGGGGTACATGTAGGGCTGGCCCACGCCATATTTGTAAGCCATGGCCACCAGTGTGGGCATCTTGGCGATTAGGCGGATCGCAGCGATGTGGCGGTGATCAGGGTTATTGATGTCGGTGCTGTCGTGATAGAACGCCGACAAAGCGCCGATCAGGCCAGTCAGAACAGCCATGGGGTGAGCGTCACGACGGAAGCCGCGCAGGAAAAACTGCATCTGCTCGTTGACCATGGTGTGCTGGTTGACCAGCTTGTGGAAGTCTTTGCTTTGCTGGCCCACGGGCAACTCGCCGTTGAGCAGCAGGTAGCAGGTGTCCAGGTAGTCGGCCTTGTTGGCCAGTTGTTCGATGGGGTAGCCGCGGTAGAGCAATTCGCCCTTGTCGCCGTCGATGTAGGTGATGGCCGACTGGCAGGAAGCCGTGGACAGGAAACCTGGGTCATAGGTGAACATGCCGCTTTGCGCGTACAGCTTGCGGATGTCGATGACATCCGGTCCGATGTTGCCGGAGTAAACGGGCATGTCGATGCTGGGGCTGCCATTGGAGAACGACAGGGTGGCTTTGTTATCGGCGAGTTTCATGGTGGGTTTCCTCTTGGTTTCCGGTTTAACCTATACAGGCTCAGGCTCTCAGCATGTCCAGGACTTCACGCACCTCTTCGGTGCTGACCTCGGTCTGCAGCTCCGTACGGCGCAGCAGCAAGTCCATGAGATCGTTGTCTGACAGGTCCATCAGCACGTACATGCCCCGAGCCTGTCCAACCGTCAAGCTTGTGGCATGGCGGTTGAAAAAGCGCTCGATGAACAAATCGTTCTCGAGCAATCCGCGTCGGCTGCGCCAGCGCAGCTTGCTCAGCGACCGCTCGCTCAATGGCGCTTGGCGGTCTGCGCCGACCAGTGACGCGTCTTCCAGGATGGGGGTGACGGTCATCAGACGGCGCGGCGAATCATCATTTCTTTGATCTTGCCAATCGCCTTGGTGGGGTTCAGACCCTTGGGGCAGACATCGACGCAGTTCATGATGGTGTGGCAGCGGAACAAACGGTAGGGGTCTTCCAGGTTGTCCAGGCGCTCGGCGGTGGCTTCATCGCGGCTGTCGGCGATGAAGCGGTAGGCCTGCAACAAACCAGCGGGGCCCACGAACTTGTCGGGGTTCCACCAGAAGCTGGGGCAGCTGGTCGAGCAGCTGGCGCACAAGATGCACTCGTAAAGACCGTTGAGCTCGTCACGCTCTTCCGGGCTTTGCAGACGCTCGGTCTCCGGCGGGATGGTGCTGTTGATCAGGTAGGGCTTGATCGAGTGGTACTGCTTGAAGAACTGGGTCATGTCCACGATCACGTCGCGGATCACGGGCAGACCGGGCAGGGGTTTCAACACGATGGTGCCGGGCAAAGTGTTCATGTTGGTGAGACATGCCAAACCGTTTTTGCCGTTGATGTTCATCGCGTCGGAGCCGCAAACGCCTTCGCGGCAAGAGCGGCGGAATGAAATGCTGGGGTCCACGGCCTTGAGCTTCATCAGGGCGTCGAGCAACATGCGTTCGTTGCCGTCCAGTTCGACCTGGATGGTTTGCATGTAGGGCTTGGTGTCCTTGTCAGGGTCGTAGCGGTAGATCTGGAAAGTGCGTAGGGTCATGAAAGAACTCCTGGTGTATTCGGGTGATGGGCCGCCACTGAGGGTGAGCGGCCCAGACAATCTTTAGAAGGTGCGAACCTTGGGTGGCACGGAGTCCACAGTCAGGGGCTTGAGCTTGACCGGTTTGTAGGTCAGGCTGTTGTCGGCGCTGTGCCAGAGGGTGTGTTTCATCCAGTTGGCGTCGTCGCGGCCCAATGGAGCCACAGCGTCGTCCACTGGGCGCTCGTAGTCGCTCACGGTGTGGGCACCACGGCACTCGCGGCGGGCAGCGGCAGACACCATGGTGGACTGCGCAGCTTCGATGAGGTTTTCTACTTCCAGCGCTTCGATGCGGGCAGTGTTGAACACTTTGGAGGTGTCCTTCAGGCCAATCGCATTGACGCGGTCACGGATGGTGGCGATCTTTTGCACACCTTCGTCCATGGAGGCCTGGGTGCGGAACACGCCAGCGTGTTGCTGCATGGCGGCGCGCATGTCGTTGGCCACGTCTTGGGCGTATTCGCCGCCACGGCCTTCGAGCTTGTTCAAGCGCTCGAGGGTGCGGTCGGTGGCATCGGCTGGCAGGTCTTTGTGCGACTTGGTTTTGGAGGCGAAGTCGACAATGTGGTTGCCAGCCGCGCGGCCGAACACCAGCAGGTCGAGCAGCGAGTTGGTGCCCAAGCGGTTGGCACCGTGCACCGACACGCAAGAGCATTCACCCACGGCATACAAGCCATTGACCACAGCATTGTTGTCGGTGGCGCTTTGCGTCACGACCTGGCCATTGATGTTGGTGGGGATGCCGCCCATCTGGTAGTGGATGGTGGGCACCACAGGGATCGGCTCTTTGGTGATGTCGACGTTGGCGAAGTTGACGCCGATTTCGTACACCGAGGGCAGGCGTTTGTGGATGGTCTCAGAACCCAGGTGGTCCAATTTGA